>NZ_BQYL01000001.1:1200000-1500000 GCF_023706045.1 Kangiella sp. TOML190 | reverse complement strand
GCGCGCATGACTCGTTCTTCCTTGGTCAATATTTTAAAGTTTGAATACATCCGCACGGCTCGCTCAAAAGGCTTATCCGAGTCGCGGATCATTCGGGTGCATGCGCTGAGAAACGCGATGCAAGCATTACTTACCATAGGTGGTTTGCAAATCAGTATCCTTATGACGGGACTCATCATTACTGAATACATCTTTGCTTGGCCAGGCGTTGGCACGTGGCTTTTGAATGCCGTTTCGCGCCAAGACTACGCCAACATCCAAGGCGGGATTTTGGCCATCTCCTCTATTGTCATTATTTTTAATTTGCTGCTCGATCTACTATCAAACTACTTAGATCCGCGAAAAAGGAGACCACTGTGAATTACGCCAAAGTCAGCAGCCTCTCTTTGCGCCTAAAACAATGGTCCTCGCGCCCCTCGTGGCAAATGTTCAGCCACAATAATGGTGCGGTTATTGGTAGCCTGTTTTTACTTTTAATCATTTTATTAGCCATTATTGGTCCTTGGATCGCGCCTTTTGATCCGGCTCAACAATACAGCAGCCGTGCATTCCAGCCACCCTTATGGAATCCACTGGGCAACTTCCCACACTTTTTGGGCACCGATGATTTAGGTCGAGATCTCTTTTCAAGGCTTTTATACGGCGCTCGATTGTCGCTGGTGTTGTCAGTGTTTATCGTTCTTACTTCAGGCATGATTGGTGTTTTTCTTGGTGCGATCGCCTCGCTGATCCCGCAGATGCTGCGCAGTCTTTTAATGCGCTTTATGGATATCTTGCTTTCCTTGCCATCGCTGTTACTGGCCATTGCAGTGGTCGCGGTTATTGGGCCGGGGCTGATTAATGCCGTCTATGCGGTGATTTTGGTGCTTATTCCGCAATTTGTAAAATTGACTCAAAGCGCCATTTCGCAAGAACTGAATAAAGAATACAGCATGGCGGTTAAACTCGATGGTGCTAACTCTAAGCGCTTATTATTCAAGCACATTGGCCCTAATATAGTTCCAGCCTTGATTATTCAGTCCACTTTCAGTTTCTCCACGGCTTTACTGGACATAGCCGCCTTAGGCTTTTTAGGACTGGGAGCGCAGCCGCCAATCGCGGAATGGGGAACCATGCTGGCCGAGTCGCGAGCCTATATCCAATATGCCCCTTGGACTATGGTATTGCCAGGATTAGCCATATTCTTAACCATTTTATCAGTCAATTTGGTTGGCGATGGATTGCGCGATGCGCTCGATCCGCAAATTAACCAATAGGTAACGAGATGAGCTTATTACAAATCGAAAATCTGACGGTTAAATTTAAAACGGATCATGGGTTAGTAACCGCCGTGGATCAGGCTCGCTTTCAAATTGAGCCAGGGCAAGTTACCGGAGTAATTGGCGAATCGGGTTCCGGTAAAAGCGTTATGGCGCTGGCCATTGCCGAGCTATTATCGCCGGCGGCTATCGCCCAAGCGGAATTGTTTAGTCTCGAAGGCAAAGATCTTATCCGGATGCCTAGCGCCGAGCGAAAGAAGCTGATCACCGACAATATTTCGATTATTTTCCAAGATCCAACATCGAGCTTAAACCCATCGTTAACCATCGGCTTTCAACTCGATGAAACGGTTCGCTTTCACAAAGGTGGCAACCGCAAGCAATGTCGCGAGCGCTCATTGGAGCTCTTAACCGCGGTTGGGATCCACGATGCCAAGCGCCGTTACCGCGAATACCCACACCAGCTATCCGGCGGTTTGAACCAGCGGGTAATGATTGCGATGGCGCTAGCCTGCGAGCCGAAACTCTTGATCGCAGATGAACCCACCACATCCTTGGACGTAACGATACAAGCGCAAACCCTCGATCTATTGATGCGACTAAACGAAGAGCTCGGCATGGCTTTGATGCTGATCACTCACGATTTTTCAATTTTGTCGGAAACTACTGAAAAAGTTAGTGTGATGTACTCAGGACAAATTGTTGAGTCTGGCAGAACGTATAAATTACTGAGCGAACCCTACCACCCTTACACCAAAGCCTTATTGGATAGCGTACCGCATTTTGGGATGCATTATAAAAAGGGCCGTCGGCTCTACAATTTAGCTGGCTCTACTCCGCCAATGCGCCACCTGCCGGTTGGTTGCAACCTTGGGCCGCGATGCCCTTACGCCAGTCGTCGCTGTGTCGAAATGCCTAAGTTACGAAACCTACAAGGCAGACAAATTCGTTGCCATTATCCGCTGTTAGAAAAGGAGTAGAGAGCTTATGGCCAATTTGTTTACCGCAAAACTACTTCGCAAATCTTATAAAATCTCCAATAACCCTCTAAAAGATCGTTATCTGGAAGTGCTAAAAGGAATCAGTTTCTCAATTAATCCAGGACAAACCCTGGCCGTGGTCGGCGAATCTGGTTCGGGGAAATCTACCCTAGCAAGAATTCTAGTGGGTGCAGAGAAGCCTAACTCTGGTGATTTATTGTTAAATGGGGTCAACGTTTTCGAACAAAAGCACTTTCAATGGTTTAAACAAATCCGCATGATTTTTCAAAACCCGCGCACATCCTTTAATCCTCGCGCGACCATCCAACAAATTCTTGCGGAGCCATTGATCAATGCAAAGGGTTTTAATAATACCCAAATCAAACATAGGGTTGCAGAAAAGCTTGAAATGGTTGGCTTGCGAACTGAATATGCCGATCGTTACCCGCATACTTTCTCTGGCGGGCAAAGGCAGCGGATTGCTATTGCCAGGGCGCTGATGCTTAACCCTAAAGTGATCGTTGCCGATGAGCCAGTTTCGGCGTTGGACGTTTCAGTACAGGCGCAAATTATTAATTTATTACTCGATCTGCAGGAAGAATTACAATTAGCTTATGTCTTTATTTCCCACGATCTGGGTCTAGTAGAACACTTCAGTGATAAGGTGTTGGTACTAAATAAAGGAGAGCAAGTGGAGTATGGCCCTGTACAGCAGATCTTTAGTCAGCCGCAATCTCAGTACACCCAAAAACTAATGACAGCCTCTTGCGGCTATCAACGAAAGAAATAAAAAAGCCCTTATTGACAAGGGCTTTTTACTAAATCACCAACTAAGGATCTATTTAATATCAGCTTTTTCTCGTAACTCTTTTAGCAATGATTGTAAATCGCCTTGAGAATTGAAATAGGCCAACTGCAGTTTGTACTGATTCTTTTTCGCTTCATCTAACTTAGACAAATCGGGATAGTTAACTTTACGCAGCTCAACAAGCGCATAATCACCCGTGGTTAATTCGTCAACCGCAATAGTTGGCGCATCAACTGGCGCTTTTTGCTTAAACAAAGCTTGCAATAACGCCGGATCTAGCGCCGCGTCTCTGGAAGCAAAACCGCTACTTTCTATCCAAGTCAATTCTTTAGTCGCTAATAGCTCGGCAACATCCTTGCCTGCCTCTAGTTCAAGCTTCACTTTCTCGGCAAACTCTTTAGCAGCCTCTGCCGCTTTTGCTTGAGTCAAGCGATCGCGGATCTGCTGGCTAACCTCCGCTAAAGGCTTGGTGCCTTCAGCTTGATAATCAGTCACCACAATATAAGCTATTGACTGATCACTCAGCTTAATTTCATCACTAATTTCTTTGGATTGGATGTTAGCGCTGCTGAAAGCTTGCTCTAACAAAGCTGGATGATTTAAATCTACAGGTGCTTGTCCTTGTTCAAACCAACCGGAACTGGCCAAAGTCAAACCAGCGGTTTTAGCCAGCTCGGCGATAGTTTCGGTACTAAAAATCGCATCGTTTAAGGTCGCTTGCTTGCTAAAGAATTCGCTTTCCGCTTGCTCATTAGCCAGACGATCTTTAATGGTATCGCTTACGGCGACTAACTCTTGCACATCTCCCGCGCTACGCTCAACCAATTTAATAATATGGTAACCAAAGTCAGTTTTAACCACTTCGGATAATTCGCCCGCTTGAGTTAAAGCTAAAGCAGCCGCTTCAAACTCAGGAACCCAACCACTATTACCTTCGGCGGCATCGGTTGTATCTAACACGCCACCATTTTGCGCGCTAAAAGTATCCGCTGAATGCTCTTTAGCCAGCTCAGCAAAGTCGGCTCCATTGGTAATTTGGGTTAGTAAATCTGTTGCTTTTTGCTCGGCATTATCTTCGTCGTTAGTGATCAGAATATGCGCTACTTGAATTTTATCGGGAGCGATATATTGGTTTTTATTTTGTTGATAAAATTCTGCTATCTGCTCATCGCTGATAGCTGCTTTAATTTGGCTCGCTAGCTGATCTTTGGAAACTAAGATGTAATCGATTTTAACTTTTTCAGCTTGGGCGAACTCAGCAGCATTTTGCTCGTAATAGGTTTGGATTTCCGCTTCTTCAAGACTAATCCCTTCAGCGAATTTTGCTTGAGGAATTTTGACTAGTTTGGCATCACGAGTTTGCTCTTGAATACGGTAGAAAGTTTCAATCTCTTGATCCAAAGTAAAGCCTGAATCAGAGACACTCTTATTGAATTGATCGCGAGTAATTTGCGCCCTGATACGGTTCTCGAACTCAGAATAAGGTACATTATTTTGCGCTAAGATGGTTTTCGCCATCTCTGGGTCATACACCCCATTTACTTGAAATTGAGGAACCTTACGCACTTCAGTAGTAATTTGCGATTTGGAGGCCGTCAGGCCTGTTTGTGCGATACTACTGGTGACAACTCGATCATTGATCAGCTGCTCACGGATCTGAAGACGTAAAGCCGCTTTACTGGCTTCGGTAGGATATTGCTGATCGAAGTTAGCATTTGCTCGACGCTGTCGGGCGATCACTTCATCGATTTCGGCATTGCTGATAGTGATCCCATCCACTTCGGCCACCGTGCCGCCGTCATTGGTGAAAAGGTTCGCACTAAAGTAACCTGCAAACACAAAGAAAATAATGATGATGAACAAAATCACCTTCATTATAGGTCCTTGCATCTTTTCTTGTATTCTTTCTAGCATCATAGCTAAGTACCTACTAAATTTATTCGAATAATAATCGCAAGATAATATCTTACTACAAACTTCTACTGAGCTTTACGCTTGGCGAAAAGTCAAAGAGCGCGGCAATGATTTTATAAAAAGCCTATGGAGTTTACTTTAGTAAATGACTAGGCTTGTTAAAATTATTAACAAAGCTATGTGACTTTACAGCAATCGTAAAGAAAAACGCGCCAAAGGGCGCGTTTAAAAATAATGGCGGAGCGGACGGGACTCGAACCCGCGACCCCCGGCGTGACAGGCCGGTATTCTAACCAGCTGAACTACCGCTCCAACACAGTCTTTTAAGCTTAAGTTCAGGGTCACTTAAAAGACTAATTCTTTGCCCTATGCAAACCCTAAAGTCGATAGTTAAAGAATTTTGGTGGGTGGTACTGGGCTCGAACCAGTGACCCTCGCCTTGTAAGGGCGATGCTCTCCCAACTGAGCTAACCACCCAGAAAAACGGCGGCTAGTTTACCGCGTCTTTAAGCGCTTTACCAGCTTTAAATCCAGGAACTTTTGCGGCCTTAATTTGGATAGTTTCGCCAGTTTGAGGGTTGCGGCCAGTACGTGCAGCACGCTCTTTTACTGAAAAAGTACCAAAACCAACTAATGAGACTGATTCGCCTTTTTGTAATGATTCTGTGATGGCACCGATCATTGAGTCTAATGCACGACCTGCAGCTGCTTTTGAAATGTCTGAACCTGCTGCAATTGCATCGATTAATTCTGATTTATTCACTCACTTTCCCCTTAATTCTTGAGTTATTTAGGATCCTGTTACGGGTAAAAAACCATTTCTGTAACTATGGTTTCAAATTAGGTTGTTTGTTATAACAACTAGCGCTTAAAGGTGTCAAGAAAATTCCGGCCAAAAAGCGCAAAAACCCTTAAATACAGGGCCTTTGCGCAAATTTCAAACACTTAATGAGGATGAATATCGGCTTTCGATGTTCCCTTCTTGCCGGATCCTTTGCTCTTGCCAGAACTGGACGGTTTTAGCGGCTCTGGTGGACGTTCTAATGCAATATCAATCACTTCGTCGATCCACTTCACGCAGTTTATCTCCAGATCCTTCTTAATATTAGCAGGTATGTCAGCTAAATCACGCTCATTATCCTTAGGGATCATGACGGTTTTAATGCCACCGCGGTGTGCGGCAAGCAATTTTTCTTTCAAGCCGCCAATTGGTAAGACCTCGCCTCGCAAAGTGATCTCACCAGTCATAGCCACATCTTTCCTCACCGGGATCTCAGTTAAACTAGAAATCAAGGCAGTACACATACCAATACCAGCACTAGGGCCATCTTTTGGCGTAGCGCCTTCTGGAACGTGCACATGGATATCTTTTTTCTCATGGAACTCAGGTTCAATCCCCAGCGCCAAACAACGACTTCTAACCACCGTCATGGCCGCTTGGATCGACTCTTTCATCACATCACCGAGCTGTCCGGTAAAGCTGGTTTTGCCCTTACCATCGACCACCACCGACTCTATGGTCAATAATTCACCACCAACCGAGGTCCAAGCCAAACCGGTGACTTGACCAATCTGATTGCTCTCGCCAGCACGGCCATAATCGAAGCGCTGTACTCCGAGGTACTTGTCGATATTGCCTTTATGAACCTTAATGGTTTTCTTTTCCTTTTTAGCCAATAGCTGCTGCTTAACCGTCTTACGACAAATTTTAGCAATTTCTCGCTCTAAATTACGCACACCGGATTCACGTGTGTAAAAGCGGATAATACTGCGAATACCAGATTCCGATAGCTGTAACTCATCATCTCGCAAACCCGCATTTTTCATTTGCTTCGGTAGCAAATAACGGGTTGCAATCTCCACTTTTTCATCTTCGGTGTAACCTGGGATACGAATCACTTCCATTCGATCGAGCAGTGGCGCCGGAATATTCATCGAATTGGATGTAGCGATAAACATCACTTCCGACAAATCATAATCCACTTCGAGATAATGGTCATTAAAGGTATGGTTTTGCTCCGGATCCAACACTTCGAGCAAGGCCGAAGAAGGATCGCCACGCATATCCATCGCCATCTTGTCGATTTCATCAAGCAAAAAGAGTGGGTTTTTAACCGTCGCTTTGCTCATTTTCTGCATCAACTTACCAGGCATAGCACCAATGTAGGTTCTACGGTGACCGCGAATCTCTGCCTCATCACGCACCCCACCCAAGGCCATTCGCACATATTTGCGACCAGTGGCTTTAGCAATGGACTGGCCTAACGAAGTTTTACCGACGCCCGGCGGCCCGACTAAACACAAAACCGGACCTTTGAGTTTTTTCACCCGTTGTTGTACCGCCAAATACTCTAGAATCCGCTCTTTGACTTTTTCCAAACCATAATGGTCAGCGTTTAACGTTTCTTCTGCTGCTGATAAGTCATGTTTAACTTTTGAACGTTTCTTCCAAGGTACGCCCAGCAACCAATCAATATAACCACGCACCACAGTCGCTTCTGCCGACATCGGTGACATCATTTTTAACTTTTTCAACTCAGCTTCAGCTTTTTCTTTTGCTTCTTTGGTCATTCCTGAGTCAGCAATTTTATTGGCTAGCTCTTCATGCTCGGAAGCAGTTTCTTCGCCTTCGCCTAATTCTTTTTGGATAGCTTTAATCTGCTCGTTCAAATAATATTCGCGCTGATTTTTCTCCATTTGATTTTTAACGCGACTACGAATGCGCTTTTCAACCTGCAACAACTCCATTTCGCCTTCCATCTTGCTCATCAAATGCTCCAAGCGCTCGGAAGTATTATCCATTTCCAGAATCTGTTGCTTATCCTGAATATTCAGCGCCATATGAGCTGCAATGCTATCGGCCAAACGACTCGGATCATCAATCCCAGACAAAGATGTTAAGATTTCGCTAGGGACTTTTTTGTTAAGTTTCACATACTTATCGAAATTCGATAAAGCAGCTCGTGACAAGCCATCTTCTTCAGAAGGGTTCAGTGAAACACTCGGCACCGTTTCCACCTCGGCCACATACATAGGCTCAGTTTCGGTGTATTGCACCACCTTGGCTCTTTGTACCCCTTCCACCAATACTTTAACGTTGCCATCGGGTAGCTTGAGCATCTGTAAAATAGTCGCCACGCAACCATAGTCGTAGATTTGATCCGGCTCTGGCATATCGTCGGAAGCTTCTTTTTGCGCCACCAACATCACCTGCTTATCGCCATTGGTGGCTTCTTCGAGCGCCAAAATCGACTTCTCGCGACCAACAAACAAAGGGATCACCATGTGTGGAAAAACCACCACATCACGTAATGGCAATAAAGGAAGTTGTTTGGAGGCAATTGCTTGTGTTTTATCTTCGGTCTGCATCGAGCTTATCCTAATAGAGGCTTATAGAGCCTTTGGTTATGTGAATCTAGCTTATTGTTAAGCTTAGTTATTGCATTGTCAGTCGTCGAACGCTCGCCGCGACTCAAAATAGCTTGAGTCAAACAGCAATCTGAGCAAAAAAAGTGGGGCTCAGAAAGAGCCCTGATTGATGGTGTTTAGTGCTACTCGGATACGGCTTTCGCTTGTGAATCGTAGATCAAAAGCGGTTCGGCCTCGCCTTTCACCACTGCAGCATCAATGCACACCTTGCTGACGTTCTCTAACGAAGGTAACTCATACATGGTGTCTAATAAAATTTCTTCAAGGATCGATCGCAAACCACGCGCGCCAGTACGACGTTGCATCGCTTTCTTGGCAATCGCCTGCAAAGCATCTTTGCGGAACTCAAGCTCAACATTTTCCAACATCAGAAGCTTATTGTATTGCTTGGTCAGTGCATTTTTCGGCTCGGTTAAAATTCGCACCAAAGCCTCTTCGTCCAACTCTTGCAAGGTCGCCACAATCGGCAAGCGGCCAATAAATTCAGGAATAAGACCAAATTTCACTAGGTCATCAGGTTCGATATTTTTTAGCATTTCGCCAATCGCTTTACCATCGTGCGTTTCTTTGACATCAGCGCCAAAGCCAATACCACCTTTTTCGGTACGCTCTTGAATGATTTTTTCAATTCCAGCAAAAGCACCACCACAAACGAACAGAATGTTACCAGTATTGACCTGCAAAAATTCTTGCTGTGGATGTTTCCGGCCACCTTGAGGCGGAACTGAGGCGACCGTGCCTTCAATCAGTTTTAATAAGGCTTGCTGCACCCCTTCACCTGAAACGTCGCGAGTGATCGAAGGGTTGTCGGACTTACGCGAAATCTTATCAATTTCATCAATGTAAACGATACCCCGCTCAGCTTTTTCTACGTCATAATCACACTTTTGTAATAATTTTTGGATGATATTCTCAACATCTTCGCCTACATAACCGGCTTCGGTTAAAGTGGTTGCATCGGCCATGGTAAAAGGCACTTCAAGCATACGAGCTAGAGTTTCTGCCAATAAGGTTTTACCGGAACCCGTAGGGCCAATTAATAAAATATTACTTTTGCCTAATTCTACGTCCTGATTTTCAGAAGACTGGGGCTCATTTTCGAGACGTTTATAGTGGTTATAAACCGCTACCGATAATACTTTTTTCGCTCGATCTTGACCGATAACATACTCTTCTAAAAAAGCGCTAATTTCTTGTGGCGTTGGTAAATCCCGCGAACTGCCGCCTTCGGCAATATCTTTGACTTCTTCGATAATGATGTCATTACAAAGATCAACACATTCGTTGCAAATAAAGACACGTGGGCCTGCGATCAGCTTTTTGACTTCATGCTGACTTTTGCCACAAAAAGAGCAATAGAGTGTTTTATTATCAGTGGTTTCGCTCATTTATTCCTCTGCTGGGGATTCAATCAAATTTTGCCGCCAAACCCCATCAATTGGGTTAATTCAGCATAATTCAATGCGATTTGTCTACTTTAGGCTAACATTATCAAATTAACTGACTTAACAAAAGAAAAATGACGTTTTGTTACCAAATTTATAGCTTTTGTAAATAAGTGCCAATTTCTGGCTTTTTTCGCGCTGCTTGTGCTAATTTAAAAAGGGTTATCATTGCTTGGAGTCATTGACATGAAGGTCTATCTATCGTCCACTTTGTTAGCAGTCTTTCTGCAAATTAGCAACCTAGCCACCGCGACGCTTGTAGCCGCTGAGCGCTCTGCTCAGAAAGCACAGCTATCCACTACCATCAATGCTATGACTGCATTACCCGCAAGCGCTAAGCCGATGACGGTAATGGCAGATGTCCATGGTGACTACCAAACCATGATAACTCTGCTACAAGCAGGCAAAATCATCGATGAAAAGCTCAACTGGATAGCTGGCGATCGCATTTTCGTCAGCTTAGGCGATCTGCTCGACCGCGGCCCTGACTCTAGGAAAATTCTCGACTTTTTTATGCAACTGGAAGTGCAAGCAGAAAAAGCTGGCGGGGCTTTTTATATGGTATTGGGTAATCATGAAGTCATGAATATTCGCGGTGATCTGCGCTACGTCTCGGATGCTGAATATGCCTCTTTTGCCGATATAGAGCTTGCCGAAAAACGCCAATCGGTTTATCAGGATTTTTTGGATTACTCATCGCTAAAAGACAATGCTGAGAGTAAAGCAAAGTTTACCAATCTTTACCCATTGGGTTATTTTGGTTTAGTCCAAGCCTATTCCCCGGATGGACACTATGGTCGTTGGCTATTGAGTAAGGACTTTATCTTGAGCCAACAAAACAAACTATTCGCTCATGGCGGCTTTTCACCAAAGCTATTAGCTACTGGCCTAAG
This sequence comes from Kangiella sp. TOML190, assembly GCF_023706045.1. Classification (NCBI taxonomy): domain Bacteria; kingdom Pseudomonadati; phylum Pseudomonadota; class Gammaproteobacteria; order Kangiellales; family Kangiellaceae; genus Kangiella; species Kangiella sp. TOML190. The sequence goes on along the minus strand of NZ_BQYL01000001.1, from coordinate 1,489,272 downwards.
CGAGCAACAGCTTAATCAACAATTTCGCGATGAGTTGACTCAATATGCAACGCTATGGAGAGAACTAACCGAAGCTGGGCTATTTAAGTATTATTTTAACAAACTCGATAGACACGATGTCGCCCAGTCGCTGATTGACGGCAAAATTAGAAGTCGAGCCCTCAATAAACGCTCGATTAGAAAAAAAGCTCGGGAGTTTATAACGCTATCTGACTCCCTTATTTTCGATAGTTTCGGGCCAACTTGGTATCGCGGTAATATGTATTGCCATGAATTTTCCGAGGAGTTAACCGTTGATCATGCTTTAAACTACTTCAATGCTAATCAAATTTTTCTAGGGCATACTCCCGATAAAAGCCGCCTAGTTCGTTCACGCTTTGATGGCAAGGTCATCATGCTTGATACTGGTATGCTGCAAAGTCATTACAAAGGCCACCCAAGCTTGGTTCAGATTGATACTGCCGGCTTAAAAGTGTTAAATCTGCATGATAGCGCTAACACTCAACCAACCCCAGATCCGGTTCGAAAACCACTCTATGCCAACGATCTTGGCGATGCTCAATTGGCGCCTTTCTACCAAAAAGCAAAAGTTGTAGAAGAGAAGACGCTCGGTGATTTTTATACTCGGCCCTTGCGCCTAACTTTCGAGCTTGACGGCAAGCAGCGACGCGCCATTTTTAAATACCTTGATACCGATCCAAAGCTCGAAGACAAACGCTGGAAACGAATAGGAAATTATGCTGATCGATTTGTCTACGATATTGCCGCCTACAAATTGGATCGTTTGCTCGGGCTCAATATGGTCCCTTTCACAATGGAGTACCGTTACAAGAATATGAAAGGGATTTTACAATACTGGATTGAAGATTCTGTTAGCAAAAGCGAATTGATTCAAGAAAAACGAAAACTGAGTGGTTTTTGTAGTCAAAAGTCGAGTCGCGATATTATGCAAATTTTTGATTGGCTCATTCATAACGAGGACAGAAATACGGGCAATGAACTGTATACAGAAAAGAACGCTCAACTATGGCTGATCGATCACACCCGCGCATTCAGAGTAAAAAATGCACTATTTCAAAATGAACGCTTCAAACCCCCAACCAAAATATCATTTTCTTTCCAAAAGGCCTTACAAGCTCTTAATCGGGAAGAGTTAAATAAAGCTCTCGGGGACTACTTACAAAGCCAACAGATTAATTCCATCTTAAAGCGCCGAGATAATATCATTGAATACTTTGATAAAGGTTAACGGCTAACCTTCGACATCGATCACTAACAGGGTGGTGGCAGTAAGACCGTCGTAGTCAGTAGCCATAATTTCTATTTTTAATTCTTGACGAAGCCCTTCTGGCGGGCGCACGCTCAGCGCCATAGTGGTATTGTTAAACTTACACCACTTGGGCAATGCATGACCATCGACGGCTTTAATTGAGTAACGCAGGGAGTCGCCAAGATCAGGATCTTCAAAGGTATTTTCTGGCAAAGTTAAGATGGTTTTCTGGCCAGAAATAACCGCCTGCGGTTGCAATGGATAAGCTAACGTAGGCGGTCGATTAGGTTCTGCATTTTGCTTGTCTTGTTTTTTCTTAACCTTAATTTGAAAAGCAACCCACAAGCTCATCAAAGATAAAACCACAGCGATACCAATTACCAACTTTATGTCCAAGGCAAAGAGGCCGACGGTCAAAGCAATAGTACCGCCATATAACAAATCGCCAAAACGATAGAAAAAGGAATCAATGGTATTTTTGCTCAGGTATTTTTCTTCGCGAGAAATATTAAGAAATAGTGCATGACGGCTGGTATTTTGGATCGAGTAATTGACACTATTTTCAGCGATCATGGCCCAAGTAACCACCAGCATCAGTGGGAAGATAAAAATTAGACTATAGTTAATTAAGGTAACCAAAGGTAATATTAAAATACTACCTCCAACCCCTATCCAACGAAACAAGCGTGGCACTATCAATAATTGTAAGGCAATTCCAAACAAGGTGAACCAAGCAATATAATCCGTGTAAAACTCGGTCATTAAGGCCTGCTCAGTGCCAAGGCCTTGCGCCACTTTTTCATCTACCGAAGCTACTACAAACTTGGCTAAAATATACTCGCCCATGGAGTTAACCCAGTTTACCAACACCACGAAAATGGCAATATACAGCAGGTATTTTTTTTTGAAAATTAATGAAAATCCGCGTTTCCAGTCACGCGACTGTTCGTCTTCATCGATATGTTTCACGGCACGAGAGTTAACAGGAATAGAGCGACAAGCACTCTTAAGTAAAAAAGAGACTATCAGTAATAATGATGCGGCGGCCAATAATAATCCGGCTATCCCCATAATTGGATAGAGCCAACCTGCCGATTTCGCTCCTACCCAAGCGCCAATTGAGCCGCCAAGTGCTATCACCGAAAAAAGGCGCTTACCGGATTTTACGTTGAAGCAATCGGCGCAAAAGGCCCAGTAAATAGCGACTAAAGTGACACTTAGTACTCCTAACCAAACGTAGAAAATTATGCTTATCGGAATTTCCAAGTGCAGTAACAGAACAAACACCAGCAAGTTAGTAATGAAAAAATAAATCACGCGATTAAGGAAAATTGACTTATCGTGATGTTTAGAAAATTTGTAATAATAACGGCTATAGAAAGGAACTATGAACAATAAAATAAGGGCTTGAGCAGCAGTTGTATAACTTTTTAATTCGGCGCTACCCTCCGACAAGATTAAGGGATCACGGATTACTTTTAACAAATAATACGCAAACATCAGGGTAAAAAAGCTAAAAAACATCAATAAAACGCTATGGCCTTCCCCCTGCTGGACCCATGTAAAGCGCGAAATTAGCCTTTCAGACCAATTGTAATAACGGTATTTAAGCGGCAATGCTAATGCCCATCTTCCATATCATGGCTTAAATTTCCTATTAACTAACTTGTATTAAATAGTATTACTAGCTTTTTAAATCCTGCTCCCTTCTAATATACACAAGTCTCATAGTTTTAAACCACAAAAATGTAACAATCTATAAGCAAAAACCCGCCAATCGGCGGGTTCGTTACATAAGATCACTCTGGCATTAAACTTCTTTGCGAGAATTAATAATCGAATCGATTAAACCATAGTCGACGGCTTCTTCGGCAGTCATAAAATTATCTCGATCCGTATCGCGTATCAAATCTTCAATCGGACGCTTACAATGTTTGGCCATAATTTGATTTAAACGACGCTTAAGATCGATGATTTCTTTAGCATGGATCTCAAAATCAGACGCTTGACCTTGGAAGCCACCCAAAGGCTGGTGGATCATCATGCGTGAATTAGGTAAACAATGACGCTTTCCTTCCGCCCCACCAGTTAACAAAAAGGCCCCCATACTCGCCGCTTGGCCGATACATACGGTGCTAACGTCCGGCTTAATAAATTGCATAGTGTCGTAAATCGCCATACCCGCCGTCACCACTCCGCCAGGAGAGTTAATATAAAGATAAATATCTTTTTCTGGGTTTTCCGACTCCAAAAATAGCATCTGCGCGACCACCGAATTGGCCATATAGTCTTCCACTGGACCCACCAAGAAAATCACTCGCTCTTTTAGAAGACGCGAGTAAATATCGTAGGAACGCTCGCCTCTTGAGGTCTGCTCGACCACCATTGGGATCAAGCCGCCGGCGTAGGGATCAGTAATAATAGATTCGTTATTGCTATTGTTGCTCATAATAGGACTTTTCGTATTCTTCATGTTTTATCCGGTTAAATACAAAAAAACGGGCCTTAAGCCCGCTTTTTTAAATTGATGAAGCAATGATTACTTTTTGTTCATTACATCGTCAAAGCTAACTGACTTTTCAGATACTTTAGCTTTTTCTAGCACCAAGTCAACCACTGTATCTTCTAATACCAGCGATTCAACTTCACGCAAGCGCTGAGCATCGCCATAGTACCAGTCGATTACTTCCTGTGGCTCTTCGTAAACTGCAGCCAACTCTTCGACCTGCGCACGAACTTTCTCTTCGTCAGCTTTTAATTCTTGTTGCTTGATAATTTCAGCAACCACTAAACCTAATTTAACGCGACGACTAGCTTGCTCTTCGAACAATTCAGCAGGTAAATCAGGAGTATCGCCGCCTTGTGGTGCGCGCATTTGCTGCAACATTTCTTGACGCATACGATCGATTTCTTGGTCGATCATAGCTTTAGGTACTTCAACTTCGTGGACTTCCACTAGCTTATCCATCACCTGACCTTTAACACCAGCCTTAAGTGCATTTTTAAGCTCGCGCTCCATATTAGATTTAACATCTTCTTTTAAAGCGTCAACATCATCAGCGGATAAAGCTTCGGCCAAATCTTTTAACGATGGTAATTCTTTTTCGTTCACTTTATGGACTTTAGTCGCAAATACCGCGTCTTTACCCTTTAGGTCTTCGGCGTGGTAATCTTCTGGGAAAGCCACCTTAACTTCGACTTCGTCACCCGCTTTAGCGCCCACAAGCTGCTCTTCAAAACCAGGGATCATGCTGTCTGAGCCAAGCTCTAATGGAAAATCAGAAGCTTCACCGCCAGCAAAGGCTTCGCCATCAATCGAGCCTTTAAAATCGATAACGATTTGATCACCGCTTTTCGACTTGCGGCTCACTTCTTTCCAAGTAGCTCGCTGGCCCTGCAAAGTTTCTAGCATCTTATCTAAATCAGCGTCTTCAACTTCCGCTTTGTTAGACTCTATTTCAACCTTTGAAAAATCGGCAACTTCCACTTCCGGATAAATTTCAAACTTGGCTGTGAATTTTAGGTTTTCACCATCTTTATTTTCAACCAATTCCAATTGAGGATATCCAGCAGGCATCAATTTTTCTTGCTGTACCGCTTCAAAATAATGACGCTGCATCACTTCGCCCAACACTTCTTGACGTACCGCTTGGCCATAACGCTTTTTAACCACGCTAAAAGGAACTTTACCCGGACGGAAACCGTTCATTTTTACGTTACGCGCCATATCTTGTAGGCGTTTTTGGACAGCACCATCGATATTCTCAGCAGGAACATCAATTGTTAAGACTCTTTCTAAACCTTGGCTGGTTTCAACTGAAACTTGCATCATTAATCTCCGTAAGATTAAGCTAAAATTGTTGTATCACGGCAAAAAAGACAAGGCACTCGTTGGCTAAACGCCATTGCCTTGTCGGATACTTTTGATGAAGGAGTTAAAAAAGAACCATTTACTCGAATTGACTTAAAAGTAAATGGTGCGAAAGGAGAGACTCGAACTCTCACGCCTCGCGGCACTGGAACCTAAATCCAGCGTGTCTACCAATTCCACCACTCTCGCATTGCATTTTACAATTGGGCTCGCGCCCGGACAGCCCTCATCGAACCGTATTTTCATCTTACTTTCGTAAATTGGTAGCCGAAAGTAAAAATATGGGGTGGATGATGGGATTTGAACCCACGACCACCGGAATCACAATCCAGGGCTCTACCAACTGAGCTACACCCACCATTAACTGTAACATCTGTAGTGTTTGCCGACCGTAAAATGGCACGCTCGGCAGGAGTCGAACCTGCGACCCACGGCTTAGAAGGCCGTTGCTCTATCCAGCTGAGCTACGAGCGCATTAGATCGAACCGTTACAAATGACAAAAATTGGTCGGCGATGAGGGATTTGAACCCCCGACATCCTGCACCCAAAGCAGGCGCGCTACCAGACTGCGCTAATCGCCGATTTCGCTCTATTCAGGCTAATTTTCCCTTAAAAAGGGCTAACCCGAACAAGGAGCGCAATAATACTGACTCCCATGAAAAGCGTCAACACTTTTTGCGCCATTTTTTACCGATATTCGGTAATTCGCCAGAAAAGCCGAATAAGGATTGAGCAAATCCTTAATAACTGAGAGAATATGCCACTTTCAAACGCTCATTTGAATTAATTTAGGTTAGAGAGTCTTTAATGTCCGCACAAATCCTTGATGGCAAAGCCATCTCTGAAAAAGTCAAAAATCAACTGGCCGAAAAGGTCAAAGCCCGCTTGGATAAAGGCCTGCGCGCGCCAGGCTTGGCGGTGGTATTAGTTGGCGGCGATCCCGCCTCGCAGATCTACGTCAATAAAAAGGTCGAAGCCTGTGAAAAAGTCGGCTTTATTTCGCAAAAATACGTGCTGGATGAAGATACCACTCAAGACTCGCTGTTGCGCCAAATTGACTCGCTTAATGATGACCCCGCGATTGACGGTATTTTGGTTCAGTTGCCCTTACCAGCGCACCTTGACTCAAATGTGATTTTAGAGCGGATCAAAGCCGATAAAGACGTTGATGGCTTCCATCCCTACAATATGGGTCGCCTAACCCAAAAGATGCCGACCATGCGCCCTTGCACTCCTTATGGCGTAATGGTGATGCTTAAAGAAACGGGCATCGATCTAGTGGGTAAAGATGCGGTGGTTGTTGGCGTATCCAATATTGTTGGCCGCCCAATGGGGATGGAACTATTGATGGAGCGCTGCACCGTGACTTTCTGCCACAGTAAAACCAAAGACTTAGCGCAAAAAGTCTCTGAAGCGGATATTGTGGTGGTTGGTGTAGGTATTCCAGAAATGGTCAAAGGCGACTGGATTAAGCCGGGCGCAATCGTAATTGACGTAGGAATTAACCGCCTTGAAACGGGCAAGTTAGCAGGTGATGTGGAATTTGACGTAGCCAAAGAGCGCGCATCATGGATCACCCCAGTTCCTGGCGGTGTCGGGCCAATGACCGTTGCCATGCTAATGAGTAACACCCTATTCGCTTGCGAGCATCTGCACAACTAAAAATTTCGTTGAAATAATTAATTGACAAATATCTTGGGGGGGGGGGGGTAGCGTGCCCCTGAACCTGAGTGTTCTTACTTATCAATTTAATAAACAAATGGAGTTTAATAATGAAATTTTACCATATAGCGCTTCTTATAGTTATCGGTCTTTTTGCCAATGCAAAAGTCATAGCAGGTTCAGGCAGTCTATCTTATTGTGAAGCAAAGACTTGTGAAACAGTATTGCACAATAAAAAACTCAATAAAGCTACTCTTATTGTCTGGACTGGAGAAAGCAATATAATTCACAGCTATACTTTTGAGCTTGATAAATCCGCAAAATTACAATCTAAAATAGCCAATCTCAATAGTAACAATAATGAGTACGCAACTCAATCGGACAGCGGAGCACCTCCAGCACCATGTCAATCAGGTTCTTGTTCTTTGCCTGTTTCACGCACTTATGAAACCACGACTGAGACAATAACAGTAACCACTACCTACATTTATCGCGATGGTGAATTGATAGACGTGATGACAAGCGAAAGTAGGAAACCAAAGCCTAACATTCCTGTCAAAGAAAAGTAAACTATAAGTACATCATAGCCTTGCTGGGTATTTAGAAGTGTCCAGCAAGGCTTATCAAAACCAACTCTCCAATTTTCTATCAGTTTATTCCAGAAAACTGTTCCAGCTCTTCAACTAGTCTTTTTATATTGTCGTATTGCCGAATCGCTTGCCAATCCTGCTCAAAGCTGTTGCGCTCATAACTGGCCTTAGGGGTTTTGGCAAACTTTTCCTGCGCTAATAAACGAAGCTTTGATAACACATTTCTATTAAGCAGAGACTGATAAAGCTCCAAAGAATAATAGAAAATATCATTGCGATGAGTTAGGCGGTCGAAAATATAAGCGGTCAGTTTCTCGTCGCTCAGTTTCAACTTATCCAACGCTGCCTCATAAGCCTGCCCCAATAACTCGACTGCTCCCAAACGGAAACCACCCGAGTCGTCCACTTTATCACAAGCGAGATCTATCCGTTCGCAGCAATAATCAATCAGCTTAATCACCTGTTCAGTATCGGCCTGCGAATTGGCTAACTTCAACAAATGAAAACTCAACTCTTCTATCGGTTCGAAAAAAGCTCGAACTTTGGCATATTCCCAAATATGCCGCCCACGAGTCGCTGCGGTAATGCGTTTTTTCACGGCTTTAGCATCAAATTCACCACTTAGCGCAATTTTTAACAACCAGCGATTACGCTCTGATCTATCTTTAACGATGTATTCCATCAAAGCTTCTGACAGAGTTTGTACCGATTGCGCTTGTAAAAATGCTTCGATTTGCAGCAGCTCATTTTGCGCTGGCGTTAGCTTAGCGCCTTGCTCTAGCTGTTCGGTTTGCATCTGTGCCAAACACAGGGCAACCGCCATACAATGCTTACAAAAATCAAAATTTTCAGAGGCAGGACAACTGCAAGAACCATTAAGCTGCTTAGCAGTGTGTTCAATTTTCATCCGATAATTGGCGCTTCCAGCAACCAAAGCCTGATATCCAAGCTTGTATTCGAGCAAATCCATCACTCGCCCTTCCTTAAAATACTGCTAGCCTCGGCGAAATGCAGGCTCTCCCGCCAAGCGGATCAGCAATTCGTCGCTAATTAAGCGCCCTTTTTTCATAGAGTGATATGACTTTAGTTTAATGCCAATGTACTCAAGTTATAACATAAACCCCTGACCTAGAGCAGCTTCAATGTCAAACATTCCGAGCAACAAGACACAGCAAAAAACCGCCAACGCGACTCACTTCATAATTTTACCATTCGGGACTTTACCTACTAAACCAGCCTGACTACTCTATCAGTGTTCAACTTAACAATAACCAAGGAAAATTTACTATGGTATTAGCAATACTTTCTATTATCGGCGGCTTACTCGCTGCTATCGGTTTAGTCACAAAGAAGTCTGATGATGCTGCACAAGCATTAAGCAAGCTAGCTCCCTATCAAGGCTGGATTGGTTTGGCGCTGTTGGTTTATGGCTTGTACTACCTTATCTTCCACATGATACCCAACTTAGGTACTATGCTAACCTCCATTAGCGGTATTTTGGGTATCGCAACCTTGGTACTGATGATCCTTGTAGGATTTATCTTATCTTACGGTTTGGTCGCAAAGTATGTCCTGCCTAAAAACGAAGAAGCGCAGAAAAAAGGCGCGGAAACCCTTGCAAAATTAATACCTATACAAGCACCTCTAGGGATTGCATTGGCCATTTGTGCAGTTTTAAGCTTGGTACTTTAAGCAGCATGATCTTTAAGCGGGACGATCTTTAAGCGTACAAGAAGTCTTTAAACATCAGGATTTTTGAAAATCAAAAACAAGCTCTAAAAAAAACCATAGCTCCTATCAGCTACGGTTTTTTGTTTAAATGCACTAGAAATTACTTTCTTCGCCAACTAGTGCCGCCGGCGCCATCTTCCAGTTCGATATTCAATTGATTTAATTTGTCACGGATTTCATCGGCCTTTGCCCAATCTTTATCGGCGCGGGCTTGTAGGCGCTGCTCAATTAACTCATCAATTTCTGTATCCGAAACATCGGACTCCCCTGCCCCTGATTTCAAAAAGTCTTCTGGATCTTGCTGCAATAAGCTTAAAACCCCAGCCAATTGTTTTAACTTGACGGCGATGGTGGCGGCTTTTGCCATATCGCTAGTTTTTAAGCGATTGACTTCCTTCGCCAGATCGAACAGCACCGGCAACACTTCCGGCACATTAAAATCATCATCCATCGACTCGATAAACTGCGCTTCGGCTTGCGCTAGAAGTTCTAATTCTTCGTCAGCTGCCTGCGCACTTTCTAGCACCGAAAAATCAACCCCTCGTAAAGCCGTATATAAACGCTCCAAGGAGGCATCGGCGGCTTGCAAATTCGCTTCGGTATAGCTTAGTTGGCTGCGGTAATGACCATTCATTAAGAAATAACGCACCGATTCAGGGCGATATTGCTGCAAGACATCACGAATGGTAAAAAAGTTACCCAAAGATTTCGACATCTTTTCAGCATCCACCTGCACCATGCCCGTGTGGATCCAAGTGCGTGCGAACTGACAACCATTGGCCGCTTCTGATTGAGCAATTTCGTTTTCGTGGTGCGGAAATTGTAGATCCGAGCCACCGCCATGAATATCGAAGGTTTCACCTAAATACTCTTTGGACATAGCCGAACATTCGATATGCCAACCCGGACGCCCCTTACCCCAAGGCGACTCCCAAGTGGGTTCATTCGGCTTTGCGGATTTCCACAGTGCAAAATCCATCGGATCTTTTTTATCGGTCACCACATTCACCCGCTCACCAGCGTTAAGCTGAGTCAGATCTTGTTTCGACAATTTGCCATAATCGGCAAATTTAGGCACATGATAATAAACATCACCTTGCTCGGTAACGTAGGCATAGCCTTTGTCAATTAGGGTTTGGGTGATTTCGATAATGCCATCCATGGTCGTAGTGGCACGCGGCTCTACGTCGGGGCGCATCAAACCAATGGCATCAAAGTCTTGGTACATTTCGGCAATAAAGCGCTCAGTCAGATCGCCAAAAGGCTCCTGATTAAGATTGGCGCGCTCGATAATCTTGTCGTCAATATCGGTAATGTTGCGCACATAAGTCACGTCATAGCCGCGAAAACGCAAATAGCGATTAATCACATCAAACGAGGAATAGGTTCGAGCATGCCCAATATGACACAGATCGTAAGTTGTCACCCCACAAACGTACATAGAAACCTTGCCGTCAACTAAAGGTTTAAAGGTTTCTTTTTGGCGCGTTAAATTATTGTAGATCTGTAACATGGGAACTCTCTTGCTCACTCCGAATCGTCTCTATTTTTAGATTTTCAATTTAAAAGGCAGTATCATATGCCGCAAAATCGTATTTGTCCCCCATTAATAGCCTAATGGGGATCAGCATTGTAGCCTTTGCATTAAGCCTAGGCTAGAACCCATAGGCAAGAAAAGCTAAACAAATAGGTTAAATTATGTCTGAAACTATGCAAAAAGTTACCCTTACTACCAATCATGGCAATATCGTTTTAGAGCTCAACGCTGAAAAAGCGCCGAAAACGGTCGAGAACTTTTTAAATTATGTGCGCAATGGTCATTATGACGGCACCATCTTCCATCGAGTGATCTCGAATTTTATGATTCAAGGTGGCAGCTTTACGCCCGATATGGAGCAAAAAGATACTCAATCGCCAATCGAAAATGAAGCTAATAATGGGCTATCAAATGTTAATGGTTCAATTGCCATGGCACGCACCATGGATCCACATTCAGCATCTTGCCAGTTCTTTATTAACACCAAAGACAATGATTTCCTCAACTTTTCCAGCGAAACTAGCCAAGGTTGGGGTTACTGCGTATTTGGTCAGGTAGTGGAAGGCATGGATGTAGTCGATAGCATTAAAGAAGTGGAAACGGGCTCATACAGCGTGCATCAAGATGTGCCTGTCGAGTCGGTCATGATTGAAAAGGCCATTATAAGCGAATAAACCAAATTAACGACTCCGCTTAACCGTAATGAGCGCCGCAAATAGGCGGCAAAAGATTGCGCAAAAAACGGAGTTTAGTCAACTAAATGAGTATTTTCAAGCAATCTTTTAACAAACTAGTTGCCAGCGCAATAGGTTAACCATGCAACACTTTATTTCCGATCTACATTTGTGCGAAGAGCGCCCCGATCTCACGGCGCTCTTTACTCACTATATGGCTGAAATTGCGCCGCTGTCTGATGAACTCTATGTTTTAGGCGATTTATTTGAAAGCTGGATTGGCGATGATGATGACTCACAATTTGTCGAATCCATTATTGCGCAATTTAAAACCTATTCAGATTCGGCGAAAAAACTCTATTTTCAGCATGGCAACCGTGATTTTTTATTAGGTGATGAATTTGCCAATAAAACTGGTGGCGAAATTCTTGATGAAATTCATCCGCTTTCTATAGGAGCTGGTATTGGCGGTCAAAGTGCTATATTGATGCACGGCGACTCCCTTTGCTGGGACGATAAAGAGTACCTGCAATTTCGGCAAATGGTGCGCTCTGAAGAATGGCAAAACCAATTACTATCACAACCGCTAGCAGTAAGACGCGCGATTGCTGCCGACTTACGCCAAAAAAGTAAAGAGGCGCAAGAAAATAAAGCCGAATCCATCACCGACGTGCATCCACAGGCAGTTGCAGAAGTTTTGCAAGATAATAATGCCACTATTCTGATTCACGGTCACACTCACCGCCCTGACTTTCACGACTTAGAAGTGAATGGCAAACACTGCCAGCGTATAGTGCTCAGCGACTGGGGCGAGCAAGGAAATTACTTAACTATCAAAGGAAATGAAATAGAGAGCCGTTATTTCAGTTAAGTTGTCATCTCAATAGAAAGCTGGGATTGGATTGCTAGATTATGACTTCCGTCATAATGAAGGTAACTTTTAAAGCAACCAACTCACATCGGAGTTAGCTTTAATGGTTCGAATACCTTCGCCATCTCTAAACACCAGACCGTCTTTGGTACCGCGTAAATAGAGCTTATCGCCATCCCGCTCTAGCGCTGTGCCTTCTTTAATTCCAACCACATATTTATCAGGATTTGCGCAAGTATATTCGTAAATCCGTTCGGCGCGCGTTTCGCCATTATGATTGGGTGGCTGATAGTCAGTGTAATGGGGATTAATTTGAAATGGCACCAAGCCTAGCGCGTTAAAACTTCGCGGTTGCACGATCGGCATATCATTAGTGGTGCAAATAGTTAGGCCACCCATATTGGAGCCCGCGCTCCAGCCAATGTAAGGCGTGCCACTATTAACTTTATGTCGAATAGCATCGACCAGTTCATTATCATAAAGCTGCTTTAGCAAATAAAACGTATTACCGCCACCAATCGCGATGGCTTTGGCCTCTGTTACCGCTTTAATCGGATCGGCAAATTGGTGAATGGAAGTAACGGTTTTATTAATCGCTTTAAGCGCGCTATTAACCTTTTGCTCATAAGCATCGAAGCCCATGGCAAAACCTGCATAAGGAATAAACAGCATATTGCTGATGGACGGTTGGAGAAAGCTATCCATCATTGGCAAGGCATGCTCAAGATAAGCGGTTTGGCCTTCGCGCGAGGCGCTAAGTAATAATAATTTTGGCATGATAATTCCTTAAAACTTTAAACTGGTACACCCGAATGAAAACGAAACAGCGGATCGGGTGACTCGATCAATTCTTGTTCTTTTGCTAAGAAAAACTGCACTCGCTCACTAATATCTTGATCCGAATAACGCTTGGCCAAATCCAAATAATCCATAAAGTGGCGTGATTCTGACTTTAATAGAAATTGGTAATATTTTGAGAGTTCCGGTTCACTTTCTGCAAAATAAGGCACTAAAGCATGAAAGCGCTCACAGGAGCGTGCTTCAATAATCGCGCCGATGATTAAGCCGTCGATTAATCGTTGCGGCTCATCTTTAGAAGCAAATGTATGCAAACCTGCAGCATAGCGAGAGGGTTTAATGGCTTTGTATTTAATCCCGCGTTTTTCAATAAATTCTAACACCTGCTCAAAATGCAAAACTTCTTCGCGAGTCAGTTGCGAGAGTTTTTTCAAAAGCTCTATTCGCTCAGGATAACGAAACATTTGCTTTACCGCAGTCGCGGCGGCTTTTTTTTCACAGTGCGCATGATCAATTAACACCGTCTCTAACTCGGTCGTGGCTTTTTCCAGCCAAACCACAGGAGTCTTACAAAGCAGAAAGTTGTGAATAGGCGTAATATCAGCCATACCAGTAAAGCGTTAGAAAAAGATGCGCCATTATAGCTTTTTGACCTGAGTTTTAAAACGCCTAATCCAGTCTTCATCCACCTGATCAGCCTGTTCAGATTGGTAGCGAATTTTAATATAGTATTTTATCGGTGTTGCAAATTTAGCGTGCAATTCAGGATGGTTTCCTTTTAATCGATCTAATATCGCCATAGGCCCATAATGACTAGGGATCTCAGTTCCGGACTTTACTAATTCCTGCTTCAGTCGTTCGTAATATTTTTCAATAACATCTCTGCGCGCAGACTTTCGCAGTAACCACAAACCAAATATCAGTCCGGACAAAATTAAGGTTGCAACCAAGCCATAACCCAAATAGCGCCATTGATCGGCCTTAATGCCTAGCTTAGACAACCAATCGTTTTGCTGATCTTGCCCGTAGCCCATTAAAGTATCATCCCAAAAACTTTTGATCGCATCCCAGCGCATTTGCAATTTAGCTAGGAAGCCTTGGGGTAAATCAAAACCAATCATTTTATCTTCAAACCAGCTATCACGACGATTAGCGCGACTGCGTAAATCTGCCTCTACTCGACTGGGATCAATTGCCGCGGTAGGATCAACCCGAAGCCAACCTTGATTCTCCACCCAGACTTCAGTCCATGCATGGGCATCGGATTGGCGAATCAAATAATAGTCGCCATAAGGATTGTATTCGCCGCCTTGATAACCCGTCACTACTCGCGTTGGAATACCGGCGGCGCGCATAATAAACACAAAGGCACCCGCGTAATGCTCGCAAAAGCCTTCTTGAGTGCCAAACCAAAAACCATCCACCACCTCTTCTTCTAATACTTCTGGCGTTAAAGTATAGTAGTATTGCCGCTGGTTAATATGATTTAAAACTCGATTGATAAAATCCTGAGTGCCATTAGCTTGCTGGAACAGGGTCTGTGCCCATTGTCGAGTTCTCAGGTTTCCGTCATCTGGTAGCTGCAAATTGATGCGTCTTTTAAACGATTCTAACTCTACACCTTGATAATCATACTTGACCGCTTGAGCGTTATAACTAAATTGATTGATGATTTTTTGCGGCCTGCGCCAAGTTAGATCATTAAATAGAAACGTTCCTTTTGGCGAACTAGCAAGCTGCTCAAGGCCAAACAGCCAGCGCGACTTATTCGGTTCCATCTGCACTTGATACTCATAACTCGGTTCAAACGGTGGTAGGCGATTAGTGCGGGTTGGAGCTCTTGGTCCTTCGCGCCAAGTAAATCCATCATAATCGGAAAATACCATAGCGCGCCAATACATATCGGTAGCACTCGGCGCTTGGCCTTTAAATTTCGCGCGAAAAGCGGGGTCGTCAAAAGTAGTCAAAGCACCAATATCGCCAGGACTCATACTGTCTGAAATACCTGTGCCCGCTTGACTAGAATCTGGCATCGCCCATAAAGGCCCTGGCAGTCTCGGAAACAATAGAAATAATACCAACATAATGGGCAGGGCTTGCAGTAAAGCGGTCCCAGAGATGCGCCCTAGGTTCCTAATGCCGCTTATGCCTTGCAGCGAATTTAACGCAACAATCGCTGATAAAATTGCCGCCATGGCAATTAACAGATACAAACCCATGGCAATGGACTGGTTAAATAAAAAGGCCATCACCATCACAAAAAATGAAATGAATAGTACCAGGGTCGCATCGCGATAAGATTTACTTTCCAGCAGCTTAAAACAATACATCAAGCAGATTAAACTGACCCCAGCATCACGGCCGCTGATGGTTTTGAAATAGGCATAAACACCAACGAAAGCCCCTATTACCAACGCTAAAATCAACCAGTTAGGGTAACGAAAATCAAATCGATAACTGAGATACTTCATGCCAAGCAAAGCAATCGATAGCAAAGTTACCCACAGTGGAATTTCAAACCACAAGGGCAATAAAACGATCAGCTGGACTAAAATCAGCAGAGGGATTATTCCAGCTCGAAATATATTTAGCTCTTTCGACTGCATTTAGCGATTAACCACTGTTTTTAAAATCACTTCCGTCCAGATCCTTTCTATTAAAATAATGCCAAAGCCTCTAAACATTGATGCAAATGCTTAGCGCCGCGAGACAACTCAAAGGTTTGCTTTGGTAGTTGTAAACCATAATCAATGCCTTTTTTATCCGCTTCAATCAGCTCATAACATAAATAAGACAAAGCCAGTTCTTTTTCATAATGCGCCACCGACTGCCAAGTAAATAATTGCTGCTCACCAACCTTATCTTCAAACTCTTTAGTCAATAGCCCACGTTCACGTGCATAGGCTTTCCACATTACTTGTTTAAGCGAATCACCGTGTTGATATTCTTTGATACTGTAAAAATCTTCGCTACCTTTTTGCGACTGACTCCCCTCTTCATCACCTTGAGCACCTTGAAATAAGGCTACTGGCGGCACTAATGGTTTGGGATAGAGCAAAATTTGATAGGGCGATTTAAACCAAGACCAAACTTGGAATATTCCAAATGGAAACACGCTGGAGCAGACCATTCGCGGCGGCTTGAACCAGCCTCTTTGCTTAGTTCTAAAGGTCATTTTATGAAGACTGCTGTCTTGGCTAGCGATATCCAGTAAAGCCAACTGCTGTTTGTTTTGACCAAGGCCAACACTGGCTCGGTATTGATCCGTTTGGTTGGTTAGGGATAAAACTAACTGTGCTTTTTGACCGACAAAGACGGGTTCAGGTTTTAAAGACTTTATTTTTAGGTGTCGTAGATTGCGGTAGGTATAAAACGTCGATAAAGCACCAATTGCCAACAAAATAAAACCGGCCATATAACCCATATTATTTTGATAGTTGGTCGCCGCAATTAAAATCAACAAGATAATCGCTAACAATAACCAGCCGTATCGCGTGGGCAAAATATAAATATTTTTTTGTCGCAATTCAATTTCGACTTGCGCTGGCAACCGTTTATCAATCCACTTAAAAAAGCGGTTTTTAATAGCAGTAAAAACACGCATGAATTAACTGGGAACGGCGACTTGCTCTAAAATGGTTTCAACCAACTGGTTAACTCCGCCAGAGGCTTTTTGCGAAAACTCCAATCGATGGGCAACTGTTGGAATAAAAATCTGCTGCACATCTTCTGGCAATACATAATCTCGCCCGTCTAAAAACGCCCAAGCTTTAGCCGCAGCTATAAGCGCCAAACCACCACGCGGCGATAGTCCATGAGCAAAATCAGGGCTTTGTCGGGTCGCATTGACCAAGCTCATAACGTAGGACAATAAGTGCTCGCTGACCGTAATTTGGTTAACCGCTGCTTGGATCTCTTGTAATTTCGAATGCTCCAATAACGGCTCTAAACTCACAAGGTTTGTCCGCCCCGACTGACCTTTTAGCAGCACCCGTTCAAAACTGGGATCGGGATAACCCAACTCTATTCGAAATAAAAACCGATCCAGCTGCGATTCTGGTAGCGGATAAGTACCAATTTGGTGGGAAGGATTTTGCGTTGCGATCACGAAAAAAGGCTCTGGCAAGGCAAAGGTCTCGCCCTCGACAGTGACTTGCTGCTCTTCCATCGCTTCCAGCAAGGCACTTTGCGCTTTGGGCGTGGCGCGGTTGATTTCATCGCCCAAGATCAGCTGACTAAACACAGGGCCTCGATGAAATTTAAACTGTCCGTCTTCTTTATCAAAAATATTAGTACCAATAATATCTGCGGGCAAAATATCGCTGGTGAATTGAATACGCTGAAACTCTAATCCAAACACCTTGGCGATAGCTTGGCCTAAGGTGGTTTTACCCATGCCAGGTAGATCTTCGATCAATAAATGCCCTTTCGCCAAAAGGCAGGCTACTGAGAGTTTAACTTGATGAGATTTTCCTAAAACGACTTTGTTTAGCTGGGTTAAAATCGGCGCAATGTGGCTGTTCATTGAATTCCTTATTGTTAGTAAAATACTCTTAGATGTAACAAAACTTTAACAGTAGACTAAAAGAGAATTTCGTTCAGTTATAATTCAGGCTCGCGGCGAGACAATATCCCACGAACATTAATAATATACATGAGGATACAATAATGTCATTAAAGAAAGTGTTTTTAGCGACCACCCTAGCTTTATCCAGCAGCCTAGTATTAGCCGATAACGTTAGTTACGACTATGTAGATCTTGGCTATCAAGATTATGACGGAGCCGATGGCTTTGCTTTTGAACTGTCAAAGTCGTTCAGCGCAGACTTCTATGGTCGTCTTGACTATACCAATTTAGAAGCTGATAACTCGAATATCGACATTGAGTTTCTACGCCTAAACTTAGGTTATAAAATGCCTATTTCCTCTTCGACTGACTTTATTGCCGAGTTAGGCTATGAAGATATTGATGTTGACTTTTTAGGCGATGACGATGGTTTCAATGCTCGTCTTGGTCTTCGCGGAATGGCTACCAGAAACTTTGAGCTTGGCGGTTTTGTATCCTACTCCGATGTGCTTGAATCAACGGATTTGACGGTTGAAGGTCGTTATCATATCAACAACCAATTCTCGGTTGCGCTAGAGGTGGGTAACGATGAAGAGCTGGACGAGCATTATGGTGTTAGTTTCCGCTATAACTTCTAACTGTTCCATTGCATATTAAGCCGCTTTATGCGGCTTTTTTAATGCAAATACTTGGCTGATTGCCAATTTATAGTATGATTCCTTCATCTAATCCATATTAACCGGTTTTCCAATGAAAAAATTTCTATTTGGCCTTGCCATTGCAGCCGTAGGTCTTAGCCTTAGCGCTAATGACAAGCTTAGTTATAACTACGTTCAGTTTGGCTTGATACACAGTGCTGGCGAGCTAACAAGTGACAAATCAGGCTACAATTTTGATATCAGCCTTGAATGGACAGACTCTATTTATTGGCGCACTCGCTACAACACCCAGTCAGCCGATGTTTGGGCTGCTGGTCAAAAAGCCGATGTGGACGCTTCCGAATTTGGCTTGTCTCTAGGCTACCATGGCGCCATGACCCGCTCTTCGGACTTTTTTGCTGAACTAGGTTACATCCGACAAGATGCCACTGATGTTATTCCTCAATCGACCTATGGCAATGATGAAGATGGCTTTATTGGCACGCTAGGTGTACGCACCCGCTGGGCTGCCGACTGGGAGTCATCCATTTATGCCAGCTATCGAGATATTGACATTTCAGATTACGTCGATGAGGCGCGCTATGAAGATGACGATACTAGCTACGGCATAGAAGTCCGCTACTCTCTGTCACCAAGCTGGTCATTAGGTTTGAGCATTGGCGAAGAAGCTACTGGCGATACTTCGCAACTGAATATTCGCTTTAGCTTCTAACCCTTAAAAACGCTGGCTCCCAGCGCTAATAAACGGGCTGTTTTGTTCTAAAAACAGTCTTTTGTATAAATTCCTGACACTTTTGCTACTCAGTTCACACAAATCCCCGATCAAATGCGATTTGCCGCACAGAAAAGCTCAGCAATGACTGTTAAATTTTCTGACAGTTAATTAAAAAACACCGTAATAAGGTAGCAAGCAAGGCAAAATCATGAAGTATTTATTAGGCATCCTAGCACTTTTAGTCAGCACCAAGTTTGTGCTTACCAATCCTGAAATAATGACTTTATTGAGTAATAACAAAGAGTTAGTTGTAGCTCTCGCCATTACTTTGGCTTCACGTCCTTTTTTAAAGCGTATTTTTGATTAATTTTTAGTTTGTCATTTGTCCTCCCGAAAGAATTTGGCGGTAACCCCGCCAATTTTTTTTGAAATTTACAGGGATGTAACAAAAAGCCCAGAACTCTGTTCTTAGAGTCCTGGGCTTTTTTTTAAGCTCAAATCTTGGCTCTAGGAATAATAAGCCATGCGAGACCGTTAGTGGTAAAAAGTCTGTTTTTGCGCTGCCATCTTAATCAATAGCTCGGCAGGGGCAAAACGCTCGCCTAACAACTGTTGATAGTGTTTTAAGCGCTCAACCACTTGCTCAATCCCCAGAGCATCCATATAGCGGAAAGGACCGCCATGAAATGGTGGGAAGCCGATGCCAAAAATAGCCCCAATATCACCATCACGAGCACTGCGGATAATGCCTTCGTCCAAGCAACGAGCGGCCTCGTTGACCATCAGTAAGATCCCCCGCTCCACAATCTCTTGGCTGGCAACTTGCTTGTTTGGTTCAACACCTAACACCCGATAGACACTGTCATCGACTTCTTTAGGCCCTTTTTTCTTAAGCCCTGACTTCGCCGCATCATAACGATAAAAGCCTTTGCCGTTTTTCTTGCCCAAACGGTTATCCTCTATCAACTTAGCAAATGCTTTAGGCGGCGCCATCCGTTCACCAAAGGCAGCTTCTAAAATTGGCGCGACTTTAGTGGCCACATCAATCCCCACTTCATCCAGCAAGGTAATAGGTCCCACAGGGAAGCCGGCTTTAACCAAAGCTTTGTCAATACTTTCAATCGCAACACCTTCGGTTAGCAACATCCCTGCCTCGTTGACGTAAGGCGCTAAAATCCGATTGACATAAAAACCAGCGCCATCATTGACCACTATCGGCGTTTTGCCTTGCTGCTTGCCCAGCTCGACACAGCTGGCCACTACCCAATCCTGTGTTTGCGGTGTAGTGATAATCTCCAACAATGGCATCTTCTCGACAGGCGAGAAATAATGTAGCCCCACCACTTGCTCAGGACGCTTGGCACCTTTGGCAATCTCTGCGATGGGAATAGACGAGGTATTGGTCGCAAAAATGGTGCTTTCAGCACAATGCTGCTCCACCTCTTGAACCATTTGGTGTTTTAATTCCAACTTTTCAAATACTGCTTCCACCACCATGTCACAATCTTCAAAACCTGAATAATTCACCGCTCCGGTTAAGCGAGACATGGCTTTTTTGGCCTGCGCGTCGCTAATAAACCGGCGTTTAAGTTTTTTCGAAATAAGTTTCCAAGAGTAATTCAGCGCCTTGTTGATCCCTTCGCTATTAATATCCTTGATGCGCACCATTTTCTCGGCTTTATCTGCGGTGACATAAGCAATACCAGAGCCCATCAGGCCGCCACCTAAGACTCCAACTTTGGTTAATTCCACAGCTTGTGCATCAGAGTCGATGCCAGTATCTTTTTTCAGCTCGGTAGTCGCAAAGAAAATGCTGATCAGCGATTTAGCTTCGGGCGACATCACCAGTTCAGCAAAGTTTTTTGCCTCAATCGCATAGCCCGCCTCAAGCCCCTGATTAACACCTTTTTCGACACACTCAAGAATCTTCTCTGGTGCTGGATAATTGCCCTTAGTTTTCTTCAGCAGCTGTTTTTTTGCTTGATCAAACAACAGATTGCGACCCAAAGGATTTTTCTCAAGCGCTAGCTTTTGTAAGCCTTTTAGCGACAACCAAGACTGCTTCTTTTTCACACCTTTGCGTAAATCCATAACCCTTTTACGCGCCGCCTTCATCAGGTTAGCACTCGGCACTACCTCGTCCACCAAGCCTAATTTCAGTGCCTGTTTTGGAAATAGCTGCTTGCCCGTTAACATCATATCTAAAGATGCCGCTATGCCAACTAGGCGCGGTAAACGCTGAGTGCCGCCGCCGCCAGGCAACAAACCCAACTGGACTTCAGGCAAACCTAATTTTGTAGACTTTGAGTCAGAAGCTACCCGCCCATGACAAGCCAATGCAAACTCCAAGCCGCCGCCTAAACAAGCGCCATCAATTGCCGCCACTACCGGAACTTTTAAATCCTCGAGTTTCTTGAAAATTGCATGGCCGTTACGGCTAATTTGTTCAGCTTCTTGCAAGCTGTTAGCCGCATCCAGCATATTTATGTCAGCACCAGCAATAAAACTTTTAGACTTGTTGCTGATAAAAATCACGCCCTTTATCGCACTATCGCTAGCAATTTTTTCGATCATTGCTTCGGCTTCATCAATAAAAGCTTGCTTTAAAACATTCTGCGCTTCATCTTTCAAGCCAAAGCTAATAACCGCAATATCATCATCGTGTAGCTGGTATTCAAAGATATTAGTGTCAGCCATTAGTCCACCTCCACAATCATGGCGGCGCCAAGCCCGCCAGCAGCACAAGCGGTGGTCAAGCCTACTCCGCCACCGCGGCGTTTTAATTCGTTTAAGGTTTGCGTGATCATACGCGCGCCAGTTGCCGCAAACGGATGGCCAAAAGCAATAGAGCCACCGTTAACGTTAAATTTATCCATATCAATTTCACCAATTTTGGTTCTCTGCCCAAGCTTTTCTTTGGCAAACTGAGTCGAGCCGAAAGCCTGAACATTGGATAACGCCTGCGCTGCAAACGCTTCATGCATATCAATCAAATCCAAATCTTTAAGCTGCATCTTGGCTTTTTTTAAGGCCTTAGGTGTCGCGTAAGAAGGCCCCATCAGCATATCGTGATCCGCTTCAATCGCGGCAAAAGCATAGCTTTTGATATAGCCCAATGGCTCATAGCCCAAAGCTTTAGCCTTAGACTCGCTCATCAAAATCACCGCTGCAGCACCATCACTCAAGGGCGTTGAATTAGCCGCAGTTAAAGTACCGTACTTACGATCAAAGGCCGGTCTTAGTTTGGCGTAGCCTTCTAAGGTCGAATTAAAACGCACAATATTATCGCGACTCAAAGCTTCTTTAGTGTAAGGCGGAACGTGCGCGGTCATCACCTCATCATCCAAGCGCCCTGCTTCCCAAGCTTGCGCTGCCAGAGTATGCGAGCGATGCGCCAATGCATCTTGCTCTTCGCGCGTAATACCGCGATCACGGGCCATTTGCTCGGCATTTTGCCCCATCGTCAACCCAGTTGAATATTCTTTAATCGCCGGCGGAACTGGCATCAAATCTTTTGGCCGAAGATTTTTCAAAATCGCCATTTTCTGACCGAAGGTTTTAGCTTTTTGTAGATCCACCAAAGATAGAGAGAGTTTTTTACTCACTCCAATCGGTACCACCGAAGACGAATCGGCACCACCAGCAATACCCACCGCCACATCACCGACCATAATCGACTGGGCTAAACTGGCAATTGACTGGAAACTAGTAGCGCAAGCACGCGAGACTGAATAAGCATCGGTATGCACGTCCATTGGCGTACCCAGTACGATTTCACGGGCAATGTTTGGTGCTTCCGGCAATATCACTACCTGCCCAAACACCACTTGCTCAATCAATTTGGGATCAAGCTCGGTTTTAATCATTAATTCATTAACCACCATCTTACCCAGCTCAATGGCATTAATACCGCGATAAAAGCTGGCTTGTTTCGCAAACGGGGTTCTCAGACCAGAAACAATCGCCACTCGATCTTGCTTGGGGCGACGCACACTGGCTTTCTTAGCGGGAGCTTTTTTGCTTTCGCTTTGGTTGCTTTCACTATCTTTAGGCTGGGCTTCAGCGCTCATAGAGGGACTCCAAATTTATCTTATTCAACTGATTGTACCTGATGATTCTCAAATTTCAAACAATCGTTTAAATTATACAAGTAACAAGCCCTATTAGTGACTCGCTGACTCAAGTTAAGACTCATGCTTTAGCCAAAGATTGCTTCTAGAAACAATTAGTTGCAATTTTTTGCCGATTTCTGATACAAATGACCCTTTAACTTCTATAGATTAGCCTCTATAGAATAGCTTTAGTAACATTTAAAAGCTCAATCACAACTTTAAATAACCTCAGAAGCCCAGCAATGACTCTAAAACAAGAATTTAACCAACTCGAACAACATTTAAGCTCGCGTATTATAGGCCAGCAAGATTTAGTGCATAAAACTTTGATCGCGCTATTAGCTGATGGTCATTTGCTGGTCGAAGGCGCGCCTGGACTTGCCAAAACTCGCGCGATTAAAGAGTTGTCTTTAGTGGTTGAAGGTGATTTTCAACGAATACAGTTCACCCCTGATTTGCTGCCTGCGGATTTAACCGGTACTGAAATTTATCGCCCGCAAGACGCTTCTTTTAGCTTCCAAAAAGGTCCTTTATTTCATAATTTGATTTTGGCTGATGAAATAAACCGAGCGCCGGCTAAAGTGCAATCAGCACTACTAGAGTCCATGGCCGAGCGACAAATTTCCGTTGGCAATAACAGTTTTGAGCTACCGCCATTATTTTTAGTGATGGCGACGCAGAATCCGATTGAACAAGAAGGCACTTACCCGCTACCAGAAGCACAACTGGATCGCTTTTTAATGCACGTCGAAGTCGGTTATCCCGACTCAGGAGCCGAAGCACAAATTCTTGCGCTCAACCGCAAAGAAGCGCTTAAGCAAGAATTAGCAACGCCAGAAGAGTTATCACAGGAAAAGTTATTTGCTGCTAGGCAAGAAGTAATGTCGATTTATATGGCGCCAGAAGTAGAAGAGTATTTGATTCAACTGGTGTTAGCCACTCGCGAGCCGCAAAAATACGATCAAGCCCTTGCCAACTATATCGAGTTTGGTGCCAGCCCACGGGCAACCATCGCCTTAGATCGTTGTGCACGAGCCAATGCTTGGCTAAGCGAACGCGACTATGTTACGCCTGGCGACGTACAGACAGTGTTGTTCGATACTCTACGCCACCGAATTTTATTGAGCTATCAGGCGGAAGCCGAAGGTGTGACGACCAATCAGATCATCGAGAAGTTGATTCAATTGGTTCCAGCACCTTAAATTTGCCTAAACCATTATCCTAGCTATGAACGCTCAAGCCGCCGAAACCATTGAACTTAGTTTAGAGCAATTGATCGCATGTCAATATTGGGCAAATGATAAAATTCCATTGCCCAATAAAAAGACCAAAGCGCATTTAGTGGGTGGTCATTTGTCACCATTTAAAGGCCGCGGTATGGAGTTTTCTGAAGTCAGGCAATACCAGCCTGGGGATGACATTCGTACTATTGATTGGCGGGTCACCGCGCGCACTGGCGAAGTGCATACCAAAATTTTTCAAGAAGAGCGCGAAAGACCTGTTTTTATCGTTTTAGATCTACAAGACTCAATGTTTTTTGGCAGCCGCAACCGCTTTAAATCTACTTTGGCCTGTTTGCAAGCGGCGCGCGCTTTTTGGACGGCCTTTGACAGCGGTAATCGAGTTGGCGCCTTGTTAACTACCAGCAGTCAACATATCGAATTAAAACCCTCGAATCGACGGAAAGATGGTTTGCGTTTATTACAAAAAATCTTAGAGTTGCACAATCAAAAACTCGATCAACTGTATCAAGCTAAACCACTCACAAAAAATCCTAAGACGGCTCAAAGCAGTGGCTACCGCATTAATCAAAGTGCCTTGCTCGACTCGCTGGTAAGACTGCGTCACCTTACCAAAGGTGGCTGTCTGATATACCTATTTAGCGACTTTATGGACTTTACTCAAGAATGCGATAAACACCTTTCTTATCTGTCACAAAATAACGATATTTATGCCATTATGCTGCATGATCCGCTGGAAAAAGATATTCCTATTGCAGGGCATTATCAGGTAACGGATGGTATTGACTCGATTGGATTTAACGCCAGCAGTAATAAGCGGTTACAGCAATACCGAGCAGCTTTTGAACAGCGTTTAACTAGGCTGCAACAAAAGTTTGTCGCTAATCGCTGTTATTTCACCGATCTTAGCACTGCCGATTCCATTAGTCGTTTACATTTAAATCCTCTGCAAATGGAGCAAAACAACAACGCTCTCGGAGCAAGAGTTAAAACCAATCAAGCGATCGCGAGTTAAGGTTAGTCTATGGATAAACAAGAACTGCTGAGCCAACTCAAAGATGTGCGCCTACCCACCGAAGTTAGCTGGTGGCCATTGGCGATCGGCTGGTGGTTGCTGCTTAGCATCTTGCTTGCTTTATTGCTCGCGATTGTAATCCGCGCTTACCGACGCTATAAAAAACACCGCATGAGTAAGTTGGCAATCCAAGAGTTGGATGAGATCGAAGCTAACAAGCCCGATAATTGGCTAATGGAATTAGAAGTTTTACTCAAACGAGCTGCTTTAAGTTATTTTCCGGCCACCAAAATTGCTCAGTTAAACGAGCAAGAGTGGATCAATTTTTTGATCAAAACGGGCGATGAGGTATGGAGTGATAAATCGCTGTACGCATTACGCGATTATGTTTACCAAGATCCTTCCACCATCGACCCCATTGATAAGACACTAATGTTTCAAGAAGCACGGCAATGGTTAACACAACTAGCAGATGCCCCTAAAACGCTCAAGCTAGGAACTGCGCATGCTTGAGTTAGTTTGGCCTTGGGTTTGGATAGTTACGCCGTTGCCGCTACTGGTTTGGTGGTTAAGCCGTAAAAAAGAGCAACAAAATGCCTTAAAAGCGCCACTGTATTTGCAATGGCAACAATTTAATCAAGAGCATCAGCAAAGTAGTTTTAACTTTCCTTGGTTGATGTTTATTATTTGGTTACTACTGGTTTTGGCCTTATCACGACCACAATGGGTTGGCGATCCAGTTCGGCTACCTGCCAGCGGGCGCGACTTAATGGTATCGATAGATGTTTCTGGCAGTATGGAAATGAAGGATATGGTAATCGAGCGCCAGCAAGTGAACCGATTGATCGCGGTTAAGCATATTTTAAACGATTTTATCGAACGCCGCCGTGGCGATCGTATCGGCTTGATTTTATTTGGCGAACAAGCTTATTTACAAACGCCACTAAGTTTTGACCTAACAACCGTACAAATTATGCTTAACGAAAGCGAAATCGGGCTCGCAGGGCCTTCTGCCACCGCTATTGGTGACAGTATCGGTTTAGCGGTTAAGCGGCTGAAGGATCGCGATGCTAAAAACCGTGTTCTGATTTTACTCACCGATGGTGTCAAGAATGCGGGTATTTTACGCCCAATTCAGGCGGCACAACTGGCAGCGCATGCTGGCGTGACCATTTATACCATTGGCATTGGGGCAGACGAAGTGATCACCAATAACGGCCTCTTTAGACGTAAGTTTAATCCCTCACGCGAACTTGATGAAGCAACCTTAACACGAGTGGCTGAAGCCACCGGCGGTCGCTATTTTCGAGCACGCGATAGCCAACAGTTAGAGCAAATTTATCAAATTATCGATCAATTAGAGCCGGTTGAAGACGCTAAAGAGACTTACCGCCCCACTAAAGCCTTATTCTTTTTGCCATTGTTTATGGCACTGGTGTTAAGCTTTATTACAAAACTAGCGGCGACAGTCCTGCAACACCGTCGTCGTCGCCAACGCGAGAAAAGTTTTGCCAAAGCAAACGAGCAGGGCTCAACGCCATTTCAGGAGACGATTGATGTTTGAGTGGATAAACAGCATAACTCAGGTACATTTTATCCGTCCTTGGGCTTGGTTGTTGTTGCTACCCGCGATACTACTGTTTATTTGGCAACAGCAAAGTAGTAGCCGGCAGACCAATTGGGCTAATTTGATCGACGAGCATTTACTCGCTTGGATCATGCCACATACCGAAAATAAATCCTTTAATAAGCTTCGCAATAGCCTATTGTTCATTTTCTGGCTATTAGCAGTGATGGCTATTTCAGGCCCCAGTTGGCAAAAATTACCGCAACCCATCTATTCGAGCGAGCAAGCAAATGTGATTGTATTGGATTTATCGACCTCGATGGATGCAGATGATATCAAGCCCACCCGCCTGCAAAGAGCCAAGTTCAAATTAACAGACTTACTAGATAAAACTCAGGAAGGTAACAGCGCTTTGGTGGTCTACGCCGGAGATGCATTCACCTTAAGTCCACTTACCAGTGATGAAAAGACCATTGAGAATCTAATCGGTCCATTAGCGACTGATCTAATGCCGATTAAAGGCAGCCAACCACAAAAAGGGATCCAAAAAGCTATCGAGCTGCTCAATAATGCCGAGCAAGTTTCTGGTAATATTTTTTGGATTACCGATGGTGCAGAAGCTAACCAGTTAGCCACCATTGCAGAAGATTTAGCCGCCACCAATTTTCAATTAAAAATACTCGCCGTCGGCACTGAAGAAGGAGCACCGATTAGAATGGCCGGTGGACGTTTTTTAAAAGATCGTAGTGGCAATATCGTAGTGCCTAAACTGAATTATGCGCAATTAGCACAATTTGCTAATCAACATGCGGTCAGTTTAACAGCCTTAAGTTCTGATAACCAAGATATCGAAGTTTTAACCCGCTCCTATCGCAATCCGCTGGATAAAGACTTTCAAAAAGAAGATATTTTTGCGGATCGCTGGCACGACTCCGGTTACTGGCTTGTCTTGTTGTTACTGCCGATAGCCTTGTTTAGCTTTAAACATAAGAACATCGTTGCCAGCCTATTGGTATCTGCTGTTTTGTTTATCACACCAAACTCTGGTGTTTCCGCTTCAGTTGCTGACAAGTTGTTTTTAAATAAAGATCAGCAAGCCAAAAAACACTTTAACTCTGGCGAGTATGATAAAGCTAAGCAAACCTTTGAAAATAGTGATTGGAAAGCGATTTCGGCCTATCGTGAGGGGGATTATGCCACCGCAATCTCCAGTTATAACCATGCTGAAACTGCTAACCAACATTACAACATGGGTAATGCTTTAGCCTTAAATGAGCAGTATCAAGAAGCTATTGATGCCTACAATACAGCTTTAGAGTTAGATAAAAATCATGCCGATGCCAAATACAATAAAAAGATCATCGAAGACTTACTAGAACAACAGCAAGAGCAACAAAATCAAAACGAGCAAGATCAGCAAGATCAAGAAAAACAACAAGAGCAACAGGACAAACAAAACCAGCAAGAACAAAATCAAGACTCTGAGCAAGAGCAACAGCAACAAGAGCAACAACAAGAACAGCAAGATAAAAAAACCGAGCAAGAAAAGCAGCAAGAGATGAGCGAAGAAGAAAAAGATCAAGCACTCGAACAGCTATTAAAGCGGATTTCCGATGACCCAGGTCGTTTGATCCGTAACAAAATGAAACTTGAGTACAACCGACGCGGCTACCGCTCGCAACCATCTAAAACTTGGTAACTGTTATGAACCGACTATTTTTTTCTTTATTAATTTTGCTTGGCATTGTTAGTTTTAGCCCTGCTAGCTTGGCTAAAATTGATTTGCAATTGGATAGAAACAATATTCGTGAAAAAGAAACTTTTGAGCTGACCTTGCTAGTAGAAAATCCTGCAACCCTAACTGCGAGTCAAAACTTACAATTTTTGCCACCAGAGTTTCAAGTAATCTCTAGCCAAAGATTCCAGAAAAGTACCGTAATCAACGGGAAATTTGCTAATCGCATGGGCTGGTCATTACAGTTAATTTCCAATAGCGCAGGAACCTTTACCTTGCCGGCTTTTACTATTGGTAATGAAAGTTCGGATAATTTTACCATTCGGATCTTACCGGCTTTAGATGAACTAGAAGATATCAATCCCAATTCAAAAATAAAGCTCAGCTCCAGTATCAGCGAAGAACAAGTGTATGTGCAGCAGCAAATTCTCTACACGGTTAGAATATACAGTTCAGTACCAACTCGACGTCGCAGCATAACGCCCTTGCAAGTACCTAATGCAGTGGTACATAAACTTGATGATGCGGCTGAATTCCAAATGGTTTCCAAAGGTGTTACCTATAATGTGCTAGAAGAAAAGTATGTAATATTTCCGCAACAAAGCGGCGAGCTGAAAATTCCTCCGATACAATTTCGAACCAATATCATCGACACAGACGCTTCCTTTAGTAGTTTAAGTCGCTATCGTCCGATTGAATTGCAATCGCAACCTTTCAGCGTTAATGTCAAAACCAAACCTGAGTCAGCGATTGAACCTTGGATCCCCGCTAAATCTATTGAGCTAAAAGCCGAGTGGCAACCTGCTAATCAAACCTTTGAAGTGGGCACTCCCGCCTCGCTCGACTTTATTATTAAAGGGGTTGCCCTGCTGCCTGAGCAGCTGCCAGAGATTGTATTTCCAGAAGTAGAGGGTTTAAAGCTCTATCGCGATAAGCCCAATGTTGAAACCATCATTAATGCAAATGGTGTCAACAGTTATCATTTAGAAAAGCTTGCGGTGATCCCCAGTCAGGCCGGCACTTTAGAGATCCCCGAAATCCGGGTCCCCTATTGGGACACCACCCAAGATCAACAGGCTTACGCAGTATTACCAAAAATCACTTTGCAAGTAGCACAGCAAACAAACACAACAGCGTTACCCGCATTTAGCACCGCTACCAATAACCCCCAGATGGATACCAGCACCCTGTCGTCCGCTACTGATCAGCAACACTGGAAGTTAGCGACCCTTGTATTCGCAGCCTTGTGGCTAGCCACCAGTTTATTGTTGTGGGCTCGCTGGCGCTCTTCACCTGCAAAAGTGGCTCGAGCAACAACTTTTGAAGAAGCTAAAGATAGCAGTGGCAGTCAAAAAGTTGATTTATCCGCTCTAAAATCAACCAGCGATCCGCAGCAAGCATCAGCAATTATTTTAAGCTGGGCAGCAAGCAATAGCGCTAACCGAATTACTAACCTTGATGAGCTGACTAAAAACATCAAATCTGAAGCGTTAGCCGCACAACTGAAAAGCCTACAGGTAGCTCTATATGGCGGCTCTAACTCTGAAATGGCCTCAAATTGGCAGGGTAGCAGCCTGTTCACTTTATTAAACCAAGAGTCGCTATCAAAACCGAGCAAAAGCAACAAAGATGGGTTAGCGCCTCTTTATCCTGAATAATTTATTGCTACAATAGGGTAATTTTTTTAATAGAGAACTGTCATGAATTATTCTTCTGCCAAAGCCGTTATTAGTGGCGGCGCATCCGGTTTAGGTTTTGCTTGTGCTCAATCCATCATTACCGAAGGTGGCCAAGTGGTGCTGCTCGATATTAATCAAGAGCAAGGTGAACACGCCGCTAGCGAGCTGGGTGAGCAAGCTTTATTTATCCAAACCGATATCAGCCAAGAACAACAAGTAGAGTCTGCCGTGGATAAAGCCGCAGAATTTATGGGCGCTATCAATCTTGCGATTGGGTGCGCTGGTATTCTAGGCGCAGCGTTGATCCACAGTAAAAAAGGCCCTATGCCGGCGGACTATTTTCAGCAAGTGGTCAACATCAACTTGATGGGTAGTTTTTTACTTACTCGAGCGGCTTCACAACATATGCAGAATAACCAAGCTGTCGATGGTGAGCGTGGCCTTATCCTACATACCGCCTCGATTGCCGCTTATGAAGGTCAGATTGGCCAAACTGCCTACTCCGCCACCAAGGCAGCCATAACGGGCATGGTTTTACCGCTAGCTAGAGAGTTTGCCCGTATCGGAGTTCGAGTAATGGCAGTCGCTCCAGGCGTGTTTGAAACTCCCATGATGGAAAAAATCACGCCTGAGATTTGCGAACAAATCGCTGCCGGAATTCCGAACCCGTCTCGTTTTGGTACTCCTCAAGAGTTTGCCGCGATGGTAAAGCATATTTTTGAGAACCAGTATCTTAATGGCACCACTATCCGCTTGGATGCTGCTGCAAGATTACAATAATTCCTATAGGTTTTTTTCAGTAAATAAGCGCTCAATCTAGCCAGATTAGCGCTTATTTTTTTACCATCTGCAAAAAAGTTCTATCTGACTCTCGCTCTGCTTCGATCAGGTTAATATTGTGTTGCTGATCGAGTTGTTGCCGTTGCCAATAGGCATCAAATGCTTGGCTGTAAGCCTGATTTTTTGCTTTTATTGAAACGCGCATTTCATCAGGGACAATTAATACACACATATTTATTTCCTCGCTATTTCTAGTTAATTTCACTTTAGTCACCAGTACATTTAAGCAAAGAAACATTGTCTAATTAGGTTCAAAATATGGTGAATTGTGGCATTGGAATCCCCTATAAATATTTCTGATATGTCGTGTTTTTTTACCCTAGTCTGTAGTTTTGTCATATCAGTATCCGACAGAAGCGCCGCATCTCCACTTTAGCGAAGATGAGTTACGGAGTGTGGTGTTTTAATCAGGAAGGACACCTGCTCTCGCAGGTGTCCTGAGGAAGTTCTCTTGTTGAATAACACAAGAAGTCAGTTTTAGTAAAAGCCTAAGTTCGAACTCTTGCTTGAATGTTACTAAAATAATTACTTGATTAAACGATGGCTACGTTGCACCAAAATTTGTAACTCGCGCAGTGCCACTGAGAACTTTGCAAATTCGTGAGTAGAACTTTGCCTGAAGTCACTGACCATTTCGCTCCAGCGAGATAAGAGATCATCATGCTCCGCTAAAAAGTGTTTTATCCGTGTATCTGCAGCTTTGTACTTAGCCGTTAAGGGTAGGACTGCTTCAATTAAATTACGCTGTTGGTAATCCAATTCTTCACGGAAAGCAGATCTGGCGAAGGCCTGCCAATGATTACCCACTGGTTGCGCAATAATCTGCTCTAGGAACCAGTGTAAGCCTATTTGATTACCAAGTTTGTAGTAAACTTCTGCTACCAGTTGAATCGGTAATTCATATTGACGGGCTAGCTCGATAATGTCCATTGCCGAGAACATAGTGCTCAAGTATCCCACCTGCTTGGCAAGTTTTAAGGGCACTCCTTTATCAACTAACGCTGTAACATGCTTTTCAATATCTTGCGCTTCTTTGGCTTCCAAGGTTTTGTGTACCACTCCTTGTAGCTCAATAACGCCATCGCGGAAATAATCAACAATCGATTCAATAGATTGATCTTTACGACGATTACGTACAAACCAGCGAGTAGCCCGACGCACAATGCGACGCGCTTGGAACATCATCTGAATCTGTACATCTGCGGGGATTTTATTGTCGAGTTCTTCAATACTGCGCCACAAGCCCTGCATATCAAAAACTTCTTTAGCCATGGCGTAACATTGCGCCACCTCGCCAATATTAGCACCGACCTCATCCATCACTCGGAAAGCAAAGTTAGTGCCCATCAAGTTCACCATTTCATTAGCAACACTCATGGCAATGATTTCGTCTTTCAGCGGATGCTTAGACATTTGCTTGGCATATTTACTGCGCAGCGGTTTTGGGAAATAGCGAGTTAGGTAGCGCTCAAAATAATGCTCTTGAGTTACCGCTGGGATACGCAGTTCATCTTTCAGTTCCATTTTACCGTAAGCCAATAGTACCGAGAGCTCAGCACGAGTTAACCCTTTACGTTTAGCTTCACGCTCCATCATCTCTTCGTCAGAGGGTAAATACTCCAATTCACGATCGAGTAGACCGCGTTTTTCAAGACCATGAATAAAGCGCAAGTGTTCTTTAACCATTGCTCCAGCACGACGCTCGGTAATACTGATCGATTGAATTTGACGGTAATTATCCTCGATAACAATATCCGACACTTCATCGGTCATCTTGGCCAATAAATTGTTACGCTGCTTTAAGGTTAAGTCTCCGTCTTCCAAAATAGTGTTTAGCAAAATTTTGATATTAACTTCATTGTCAGAGCAGTTAACGCCACCAGCATTATCAATAAAGTCCGTATTAGCGCGACCTCCATGCTGCATATACTCGATACGACCTAACTGAGTACAACCAAGATTACCGCCCTCGCCAACTACCAGCGCTTGCATCTCTTTACCATTAACACGTACATTATCGTTCGCTTTGTCACCCACTTCGGCGTTAGTTTCACTAGTAGCTTTAAGATAAGTTCCAATCCCACCATTCCAGAAAAGGTCCACTTTCATCTTTAGTGCCGCATGGATAAATTCGTTAGGCGACAAAGTTTTCGCCTTTATACCAAGCATCGATTGAATCTCTGGCGTTAAATCAATCGACTTAGCGCTACGTTCGAACACGCCGCCGCCCTTGGAAATTAACTTTTGATTATAATCTGACCAGCCGGAACGCGGCAGTGCAAACAAACGCTCACGTTCCTTATAAGATTTCGCAGCATCAGGATTCGGGTCGACAAAAATGTGTAAATGGTTAAAGGCTACCTGCAAACGAATATGCTTTGATAACAACATACCGTTACCAAAAACATCACCCGACATATCACCACAGCCGACAACAGTAAAGTCTTCCGACTGACAATCAATACCCATCTCGCGGAAATGGCGCTTCACCGATTCCCAAGCACCTTTTGCGGTAATTCCCATCGCCTTATGGTCATAACCGTTACTTCCACCCGAAGCAAAAGCATCGCCTAACCAGTGACCATATTCTTCGGAAATGCCGTTAGCAATATCCGAGAAGGTAGCGGTTCCTTTGTCCGCAGCAACTACCAAGTAAGGATCTTCATCGTCATGGATCACTACCTGTGCCGGACGCTTAACTTTCCCGTTAACGATATTGTCGGTAATGTCCAATAAGGCACGAATAAAGGTTTTATAACACTCGACGCCTTCAGCAAAGAAAGCATCACGACCAGCGGTCTTTGGCAATTGTTTACAAACAAAACCGCCCTTAGCTCCGACCGGCACAATAACCGAATTTTTAACCTGCTGCGCTTTAACCAAACCTAAAACTTCAGTTCGGAAATCTTCACGACGATCCGACCAGCGCAAGCCACCACGTGCGACTTTGCCGCCACGCAAATGGACACCTTCCACCCGAGGCGAATACACAAAAATTTCGAACATTGGCACAGGCTTTGGAATACCGGCGATTTTATTTGGGGTTAACTTAAAAGAAATATAACTTTTGTCTTGCCCATTTTTATCTTGTTGATAGAAGTTGGTACGCACCGTCGCATTCATTAACTCTAGGTACTTGTTAATGATCCGATCTTGTTCAAGACTTTCGACCTTTTCAGTTTCTTTTTGCAAATCACGACACAAGCTATTGTATTTACGAACACTAAATTCTTCACTTGGATCAAATTTAACGGCAAACAAGTTTGCCAAGGCCACTGCAATTTTGGGATAAAGACTTAGGGTTTCTTCGATAGTAGTTTGACTATAATTAAAACCAATTTGCCACATATATTTGGCGTAAGCTCGAAGCATCGCTACCTGACGCCAATTAAGCGAAGCAGCGATAATTAAGCGGTTAAAACCGTCTTTTTCGGCTTCATTGTTCCACGCTTTAGCAAATGCTTGCTGAAAATTATCACGGACCTTTTCTAGCGCAATTGATTTTTCATACCGAACATTAAAATCCATAATCCAAACTGAGCCCAGCTCTTTTGATTCCACCCGATAAGGCGTTTCATCAATCACCGTCAGCCCCATATTCTCAAGCATCGGCAACACATTGGACAAATGCATCGGTTGTTCTTTGCGGTAGAGTTTGAACCGCAAATCGCCATCCTGACTTTCTTGTGTTTGGTAGAGCAGCATTCCCAAAGGCTTCGACTCACTTAAGTTTTCGATATGTTTAATATCGACAATAGCCGATTGAGCCGATTGCTGATTTTGATATCCAGGCGGGAAAGCATGATCATATTTTTTCAGTAGCGATGCGGTCTTTTTATCATCAAAATGATAGCTAATTTCGTCCGCCAAAACTTCTTCCCAACTAAGCGCGGCTTCTTGAATTTCAGACTGCAATTCAGCCAAATCGTATTTTACGTTTTCCGCGTTATCTACCGGCACCACAAAATGCGTTCGCGCCAAAATAGACTCTGAGAATAGTGTATTAAATTCAATTTGCGAAGAACTGTTGAAGGCTTTGGATAAAATTGATTCTACTTTACGGCGAATTTTGGTGTTGTAGGTTTCTCTTGGAATAAAGGTTAATACCGAGAAATAACGACCAAAAGGATCGCGCCGCACAAACACTTTTACCTGACGTCGCTCTTGGATGTGTAGAATGCCTAAACCAAACTCCAGTAGTTGTTTGGTCGGGGTTTGGAATAGCTCATCACGAGGATAGGTTTCTAAAATATTTTTCAGCGCTTTATAATCGTGCCCACCGCGACGTAAACCCGATTCGGATAATACGTTGATAATCTTTTTACGCAGTACCGGAATGCGTTGTGGATCCATGTTATAGGCCGCCGAGGTAAAGAGTCCAAAAAAGCGATACTCTCCAACCACTTCACCTTTACGATTAACCCGCTTGATACCGATATAATCAATATGACTAGGACGATGGACGGTCGATACGTTACTGGTTTTTGTCAGGATCAACAGGTGCTCATTCGATAACGCCAGTTTTTGTGCGCCCTTGGGAGCTCGCGACAATACATACTCTTTATATTTTCTTTCGTTAGATAAGATCCCCAAGCCGGAACCTTTTACCGATTTCAAAGCCGTTTCTTTGGCGGTTTTTTTCAATTCGTATGCTCTAAAGCCCATGAACACAAAATGATTTTGCCCAACCCAACGCAAAAACTCCAAAGCTTCATCAATTCGCTCGGGCAATAGCGGCGGTGGTTCTTGTTCCAATTCATCAATAATTGAAGTCAATTTATTGCGCATCGGCTTCCAGTCTTCGACCGTTGAGCGCACATCGGCCAAAACCCGTGACAAGTCCTCCTGAACCTTGAAAAGACTTTCCTCATCCAAGATCCGATCCACTTCCAAATACATCGGAGTTTCTAAATCTGCTTTGCCGCCCGGTTTGACTTCAATAGCGCTAACTTTGCCAGTCTTGGTTCGCGCTATGCTCATCGGAACGTGCAGATGCATATGCACATCAATACCATGCCGGTTTAATTCCATCCGAATGGAGTCCACTAAAAATGGCATATCTTTATGAACCAGCTCAATAATGCTGTGTTTGGCTTGCCAGCCATTAGTTTCTAGCGTTGGGTTAAAAACGCGAATTTTGCTGGTACCATCAAAACCTTGAATAAAATTCCAGAGACTCAACACCGAGTCATAAATATAGCGCGGATCCTTTTCTGCAAATTCTTCTTGCGATACGCTGCTGTACATGATTTCTGCGAAATCTTGAACTAAAGGCACTTTAGTTTTAGCAATTTTTTGCGCGATTAATTTTTTTACTTGTGAAAGCTGCTTTTTAGTTTGAGAACTTGCCATCTTGGTATCCTATATTCCCGACTATACAAAGCCTATCGTACGGCATTAGATTTTCCAATTTTAGGACATTTAAAACAAAAATGGCACTGAATTTTGTTAATTCAGTGCCATCTTTGAACAATAAGCTTATTGCTATGGTTATTTTTTCTTGCGATAAAGAACTGCTGCTAACGCTGGCAACAGAATAATGGCGCCAAGCATATTCACTAAGAACATAAAGGTCAGCATAATCCCCATATCAGCTTGAAATTGTAGCGCCGAGAAAATCCAAGTGCTAACGCCGATAGCTAAGGTCAAACCAGTAAAGATCACCGCGTTACCGGTAAGCTTTAAGGTTTTAAAATAAGCATCGGCTACTGAATCACCCGCCCGAATAAACTTGACCATACGCGAGAAAATATAAATCCCATAATCAACACCAATCCCCACCCCTAATGCAATCACAGGCAAGGTGGCGACGGTGAGCCCAATTTCCAGCCAAGTCATTAAAGCTTGCGCTAAATAGGAAACCACAATCAGCGGTAAAATCACGCAAATAGTACCGCGCACCGAACGGAAGCTTATCAAACACAGAATCGTTACTGCTGCATAAACCCACAATAACATTGGTAGCTGCGCCGCAGAAACCGCCTCGTTGGTGGCCGCCATAACGCCAACCGGACCTGTGGCTAAACGAAAGCTTACTTGTTCATTATCATTATTAGCAATGAAATCTTTAGTCGAAGCCACCACCCGCTCAATGGTTTCTGCTTTATGGTCATTCAGGAAAACCAGCACCGGCATCACGCTACAATCAGAATTTAACAAGCCACTGCTGGTTTCAATTCGACCAATAGTCTCCGGTAAAATCGATTCATCATTGGTCAGGATTTTCCACTTTAAGTTATTTTCAGACAACATCCCGTTCACAATTTTCGAAACTTGCGGCAGGCTGATGGTGGATTGAACGCCGTCAACATTCGCCAGTTGCCACTGGAAGTCATCAATAGTATTCATGACGCTGTACATGGTACAACCGTCTTTCGGTACTTCGGCTAAAATCGAAATGACATCGGTTCCAATGGAAAAGTTTTCGGTAATGTATTTGGTATCTTGGTTATAGACAGAATCTTGGCGCAAAGCTGGCGCACCCGCATGTAAATCACCAATCTTCATATACTGTGACTGCCAATAGCCAAACATTCCCAATAACACCGCAACTAAAACCACGACCAAGGCCAGCGGCTTTTTGGCAAAACCTGATAAAGCTGTCCACCATTTCTCACGCTGAATTTCGCGCTGATGAGTTGCTTTGATAAAGCCATCGTCGAAAGTGCAATAAGACAAAAGCAGCGGCAACAAAATCAAGTTGGTTAGGATCAAAACTGCCACACCAATACTGGCGGTGACTGCCAATTCTCGAATAATGTCGATCTCGATAAGCTGTAAGGTCAAAAAGCCTACGGTATCACTGAGCAGAGCTATCCCTCCGGGTACCAGTAAACTGGCACAAGCGATGACTGCCGCGTCATAAGCAGACTTACCCGCTGCCACATTTTGCGACACCCCGTTAATCATCTGCACTCCATGACTCACCCCAATCGCAAAAATCAGAAAGGGGACTAAAATCGACATAGGATCAATGCCATAGCCGAGCGCGGTCAACAAACCCAGCTGCCAAATGACCGCAATGATCGAAGTCAGCAATGGCAAAATGGTCAGTTTTATCGAACGCGAATACCAAAAAACTAACACCGCGGTAATCGCCAGCGCCACCAAGAAGAACATTAAGACTCCTTGAGCACCATCGCTGACATCACCAATCATTTTAGAAAAGCCAATAATGTGCAGTTCGGTATTAGGATATTGGGCTTCGATATCGCTGCGGATTTTTTCTAGTTGGTGCGCTACTTTTACAAAATCAGCTTTAACTTTTTCAGTTTCACCTTGCGCATTGGTGGTATTAAATTCCGATAATAATTGGCCAGTCACCATAGCCGCAGAAAAATCATTGGCAACCAAACGACCAACGATACCGGCTTTTAAAATGTTTTCTTTAACTTTGGCTAGCTCTTTTGCCGAGCCATCAAAGCGGGCGTGTACAACCGGGCCACCTTCGAGCCCCAACTCACTGGCTTCTATATAGCGAGTATTAGGCGTAAACAGCGATTGTACCTGCGGTTGACTGACTGCTGGAATGGCCGAAACCTGCTTGGTCGCATCATTCAGCGCAGCAAAAAAGTCTGCATTAAAAATATCACCACTTTTATCCTTAAGCGCCAGCAACACTCGATTAGCGCCGCCAAACTCTTCCTGATATTGGATATAAGTTTGCATATATTCATGCT
Organism: Kangiella sp. TOML190; assembly: GCF_023706045.1. Classification (NCBI taxonomy): domain Bacteria; kingdom Pseudomonadati; phylum Pseudomonadota; class Gammaproteobacteria; order Kangiellales; family Kangiellaceae; genus Kangiella; species Kangiella sp. TOML190. The sequence goes on along the minus strand of NZ_BQYL01000001.1, from coordinate 1,450,458 downwards.
TGAGCGGGATATTTTTTTCGAAACTGGCATCGACTTTAAGTTGCGAAGCAAAGTACAGCATCGCCGCGGTAATTACTACAAACAGTGCGATTAAAGGAATACGTTGTTTGAATAGGGTTCTGACTATGGATTCTAATTTGCTCGTTTTCATTATTGTTGACCCTCCCTTATTCCGTCTCTGCGGCTGCTTTTGATTCGAGTTGGGATGAGCGTTTTTCAACTCCGCCTTCACCGACGATCAGTAGTTGACCATCATCCAATAGCAAAATTGCTGCGCGCCCTTTTAAATCAGAACGTTTATTGATGACAAGGGTTTTACCCTCGATTAAAGTGCCGCTGGTTCCCACTAAATACCAGTCGTTTTGCCCATCGAATACTATATCGTGTAGGCCTGAAGCGCTATTGGTGTTGAGTTTGTTCCAGCTCAAACCCTGATCGGAAGAGCGATAGAGATTACCTTTTAAACCGTAGGCAAAAACTTGTTGATCGGCCGATACCGCAATGCCAAAAAAGGAGCCGTTATAAGGCGAACTCAACTTCTTCCAGCTTTTGCCACCATCTGCTGACATGGCTAATAAACCGGTGCTGGTTTCGACGCCATCTTGATCCTCGCTGGCCACGTACTTTTCGCCAGCAAGGTATAACTGCTCACTATTCCCTACCTGCGTAAAACCATAAAAGTGGCTAAAGCCACCATAAATATCCGCTAAGCTTTCAAACTCCTGCGCTTGCCAAGTTTCTGCCCCATCCTCAGACTCAAAATAGAGCCCATAGGCACCAATCGCGATGACGCGATTCTGATCCAAATATTCCACATCAAAAAAAGCAGGTTGGTCAAAAGCATTCTCTAGATGATGTTTTAATTGCCAGCTTTCGCCACCATCGCGTGTGACTAAAATACTTTGCTCAAAGCCCACCGCGACGCCATTCTTATCGTCGATAAAGTCGACCGCGGTTAAGGTATCTCGAGTCGGTGTTGGCACCTGTTGCCAACTCTCGCCATTATCATCGGAAATCAGAATATGGCCACGCTCGCCCAGAGTAACAATTCGTCCTGAACCAAGTTGCACCGCATCGAGCAGTAGCGAGTCTTGAGCTTTTTTAGAAATGATAACTTCTTTTGGTTGTGCCGGAGCTGGCGAGCTAGCGAAAAGCAACCCAGTCAGTAGCAAGCTCAAGGCGGCAAAAGTGAATTTTTGTAGCTGCATAAAGTTATAACCTTATTTCTTGTGGTATTTCTTTAGTGTTACTGAATTAATTTACTACACTTTTTACCCTAATACTAAAAAGCGGCCGAAAACGACCGCTTTTTTAGAGCAAGGAAAAGATTAACGACGGCCTAAACGACGCAATGCTGAAGGCGTAAAGTGGTTGCCTCTAAAGTCAGCTTTGAAATTATACATCTCTTCTTGGTTATCAAGCCCAATCACCAAATAGCGACCAGAAGGCAAATCGTAATATGCTTCTAAGGTTGACCATAAGGTTGGCACATCATAGTAGTTAATTGCATGAGCCATCGCCACGCGCCATAAGTCACCGGCTTCGTTGTAGATGTCTTCAATTGAAATTTGCCAGCTATCTTCGTCTATATAAAAAACTCTTTTGGCATATTGGTGACGCGTATCTTCTTTTAAAGTCGCTTCCACTTCCCAAACTCGGTGTTTTTCATAACGCACTAGCTCTTGGTTGATCACACCTGGCTTGATAATGTCATCATAAGCGACTTTATCCGAATGTAACTTGTAAGTGTTATACGGGATATATAACTCTTTCTTACCTTTGATGGTCCAGTTGTAGCGATCTGGAGCACCGTTATACATATCGAAATCATCTGTAGTTCTCAAGCCATCAGAAGCAGTACCTGGCGCATCGTAAGCGATGTTAGGAGCGCGCTGAACACGACGACGACCTGCGTTATATACCCAAGCTTTACGCGGCTCTTTGATCTGATCCATGGTTTCATGAACCAACAAAGCAGTGCCCGCTAAACGTGCAGGCGCAGTCACGTATTGACGGAATAAGAACAAGACATTGCCTTCGGCTAGCTTTTCTGGCGTCATATCAGGACGGTTATAAATTTGATCCAACTCGTCTTTCAGTTTAATCAATACATAGCTACCGTCTGCTTGCGGAGTGGCTTGTCCTGCTTCACGCTCGACCGCAATACCACGATAACGGGTTAAGTGATTCCAAATCAGCTCAACGCCTGTTTCTGGGAACGGGAAAGGAATACCTATCGAAGCACCTTTGATGCCGTTACCACCATCAACTAACTCGGCAGTACCTGCATTGCGCTTGATCGCATCATAGACATACTGTGGATAAGAAGCGGTTCGACGAGACTGGTAAACATTCATCTTATAACTATCAGGATAAGCTTTAAATAAAGCGATTTGTCCTGGCGTTAGATTGTCCGCATATTGCTGATAATTTTGCGCATCAATGGTGAACAATACTTTATCATCAGCAAACGGATCCGGGTGATGATCACCTTGGGTGTAACCCGCTGGAGTCGTGGTGATACCACCATTCCATGCCGGGATCGAGCCGTCTTCATTGCCAGCTTTAATCGAACCCATTGGGGTATAAGTATCGCCACCTAACTGTGCCGCTTTTTCAGCCGAAACTTTAGCTTCTGCAGTGACACTCAATAGTGCTGAGGTTACTGCCGTTGCCAAAAACCATTTATTCATAATTCTAGCCATAATTGTTACTTAGCCCTTTCTTAAATTGAATAACTAACCGCAAGCGACACATAGTCACGGTCATGAATTAAGTTTGCACTCTCGTTACCGAAGAAACGGTTATACCCGAAGTCGAGTTTCCAAGTGCTTTGATAATCCCAACTCAGTCCTAAAGAGATTGCTTTACGATCTTCTAGGAAGTTAGAAATTGGCGCAGGGGTATTACCCGATACATCGTGTTGGAACACAATACGCGGTGCTAAATTACCGCCCGCCAAAGCATTCTCATAACTCCAGCGCATGGCAATTCGATAACCCCAAGAGAAGTCGTCAGCAAAGCCGTTAGTTTCCATACCCTCACACTCGGTATAAACCCGCTGACCATTGCCTGGGTTAGTAAAGCCACAAGGCGAGGCAGTATTACCCGAAGGTACAAAGAAACCTTCGCCAATACCGTTGCCGTTAGCATCCCAAACTCGCGCGCTACTGCCGGAACGGAAAGTCCCTTCCGCTTCAAAACGCAGCTCATCTTCCGACGGCATATCTTGAATTTTATTCAAGCCCACTTCTAACAAGAAAACCGTTTGATCAGAGCCCCAAACCGAACCCAATAAGTTGGTAAAGGTGGCTTGCGCCTGAATCGTATCCAACAAACGATAACCAGAAATTTCAGTACCAAAGGTAGTGATATTGGCTACTTGGCTGGTGCCACGGATCACAGGGCCAGGAGCGCCAGTTAGGCCGTCAAGTGGCTCTAAGGTAGCAAACAACAATTCGGCATCATCAACCTGCAAAGGCTCATCTTTACGATAAGAGACTTCACCGGCAATCGACCAGCCGCTGTCAGTAGCGGTATTAAAGCTCAAACCACCCATTTGGATATCTTCTGGATATTCCAAGAAACCGCGGACTTGCCCAGCCGTATTAGCCGACAAAGCTGAAATGATTGGACGACGGTTATGATAGTTCATGTAGTAGAAACCAAATTCCGTTCCGCCCTCAGTAAAATAAGCCAATTTCAAACCGTATTGGCCTTGATCATCAGCATTGCGCGTGCGATCTCTAAAGGCAACCGTATTCGGCGTACCTTCTGGCGGTTGACCAAAACCTAAATGTACGTCTTGACCAGTAAATCCTAAGAAATCACGGGTAGCGAAATAAGTTCCCGGCTCATCAACCTTAACCGGCTCCCACTCGTATTGATAAAAAGCTTCTAAGGCAATGCTTTCGGTAAGATCTAAAGAAGCCCATAACATACCTGAGGGAATTAGCGCTTCTTTTAATTCAGCGCCCGGATTACGCAAAGTACGCAAATTTACGGCGTTGGCTTCATTTAAGCTGTGCTGAATAAAGGTAGACTCACCCCAGCTCACCACTTGCTCACCCAAGCGCACCTGCAAAGTCGAAGCTTCGCCCACATCCCAAGTCGCCCAAGCGTAGAAGTCTAAAAACTCAGCATCGTAACCTTGTTCGGTACGAGCGGTATCATCGCCTGCAGCCCATGCACCAGCTGGGTAAGCATCTAAATCTTTAAAGCGAGTCGAGCCATCCATAATTTCGCGGTCGTAATACCATAAGGCACGGACAAACAAACCGTAATCACCATCTTTATGACGAACATCTAACTCATGCACTCCCTTAAAAACATTGGAGAACATATCACCATCATCATAGTTCAAGTTGCCATCATCGGAGTTATTAGACCAGGCGCCGCGAGGAACTTGGCCACTCGCATAGGCAGCCGCAATTGGTGCGCCGTTGTTTAAAATGGGAAAAAGATTTGCTTTACCAATTAAGTCTTTGTCGCGTTCTTCAACTCGCCAACTAGCACCTACGCTAAAGGTGCTATCAAAACTAATATCAAAGTTGTCAGTCTCGATTTCCACTGCTGAAGCCGAAGCAGCGCTCAAGGCAAGAGCCACGCCAGCTGCAACTTTCGAAATGGATTTAAGCGGAGACTTGGTTCGATTTAAATCGTTCATTTTCATTAATTCCTTCCCCCGTGTAGGAATTTGGTGTTTTTTTTAATATAAGCGCCAGATTCTATCAAGACATCATACCACTTGATTAAACGCATACTAGCAGTAATTTCACTGCCCTAGCAAGGGTTTATCGTATATGTGTCTATTTTTTGAGCTATCGGCTGAATGGAGTCTGAATAGCCTAAGAAAAGGCTGGAATTGATTATTCGATGATTGAAGCTGTCAGCCCTGAATGGCATTACTTGCATGGGCTGAAGAAAAGCAAATCCTTTTGCTTTTTCAATGATTTAGGACGTTTTTTTAATTACTCTGCCTTGATGTGGCCAGCAAAGTGATGGTTCCTTCAAAGTCGTAATGCAATGACTTTAAAAGAAAATGTCCTTTAAAAACACCTGCACGCTGTTGATCCGCTCCAGCGAATTCAGCATTTCCATTTCAGGGCTGGCACTGGTTGCCTTGACCAGAATCAAAGCCGTTAATAACACCATTCCTACCAAAAAACTCACCTTTGGCAACCATTTAATGCTTTGTCTATTTAATGTCATATTCCTATCCTCTGTCCTAAATACCATTTCAAATCATGTCTTAAACATTCATTAAAGCTGTTTAAATCCACTTTCTATCTATTAGATGCAACCAATGACCATTTTGGATTAGTTGCTGCTAAATTTTTTCCAAACTTGCTACTGCTTCCTATTGATAACGCCACGTTTACAAGGCTTCATCACGATAGCGACGAATAAAGATAGCGCCGACAATAAATACTGCACCAATCACCAACCCAAACCATAAGCCCATATCGGTGAGCTGATTCGCAAAACTGCCCCAACCACTATCAAATTCCCAGCCAATCTTACTGGTCACTTCTTTGAGCTCCGACAAACCCTTTTCGTCAATTTGCGACATAATCGAGTAAGGGGTTGTGTAAGCCTTCACCACACCAGAGAAGTGGCCGCCTAACCAGCTAATAAAGTGACCAGAGCGAAAAACAATACTTTCCACAATCACAATCACGATAATCGGCAACCAAGAGACCAAGAAAGGCACTCGCTTGGTGGCGCTAGACACAAACAACAGATAACCGATAAAGGGGAAAATCCATAATACCGCCATCACACCCGCCACCAGTTGATACCAACTTGCTTTTAGAATGATACCGGGCGAAAACACCATGCCCGCAATGTCCCAATTTGACAGCGCCGCGAATAATAAACCAATCAACATCATGCCAAGGTTCGACAAGACCGAAATCACAAAGATAATCAGCGGCAATACAATACAAACACTAACCACTTTCGACAAAACGGTTTCGGTATCCGACACCGGCAACGATTTCCAAAACAGGATGCTTTTATCCTTGCGATCGTCATACAAAGCGCCTAAGCAATAAAAATAGCCGACAAAGCCCATCACTATCGCTAAATTCAATACGTTTGAATAATACCAAGCGGTCATAGCCAGCGACTTATCACCCCTAGAAGCGGTAGCTTCCCACAAACCAACTAAATCCGTTGGATTTTGAGTGCCAATGCTGATTTTTACCGTATCGTTAGTTAAAAATACTACCGCCAATAAGGTTGCAAAAAGTCCTAATGCAGCGATACCGATTGGCACCCACTGAAAACCAGTCTTATGTTCCCAATATTCGCGTTTAAGTAAGGTCATAAAGGTGTTCATTCGGCTTCTCCTTGCATTTTTGCCACAAACAGATCGGCCACACTGGGTTTGCGGACCTTGCCCATTTCTTCAAGATGAGGCTTGGCGACGCCACTAAACAAGCACACTTTTTGTCCGAAGACTTCGCGCACCGATAGTGGGTTCATCGCCAAGGCTTGTTCCTCATACTCCTTCTCAACCATCACTTCGTAATAGGTTTCCGCCACTGCGTCCATTGAATCGTCCAATACAATTTCGCCGTTTTGGATAAACACTAGATCGCTTAAAATATGCTCCACTTCTTCCACTTGGTGGGTGGTAATGATGATGGTGCGATCTTCATCAAAATAATCGTTCAGCAACTGCTCGTAGAACGACTTGCGAAATAAGATATCCAAGCCCAAGGTTGGCTCATCTAAAATCAACAAATCCGCATCAATCGACATGATCAGCGCCAAATGCAGTTGCACCACCATACCCTTGGAAAGTTCTTTAACTTTAGCGTTTTGCTTGATTTTGGTTTTCCCCAAATAGCGCATGCAACGCTCGCGATTAAAGCGTGGGTGAACGCCTTGCACATAATCAATCGACTGGCTCACCTTGATCCAGCGCGGCAGTACCGCCACATCAGCGATAAAACATACTCGCTCCATCAGCTGATCGCGCTGTTTGTGTGGGTTTAAGCCAAACACCGATAAGCTGCCATCGAAAGGCGTTAAACCTAAAATCGACTTAAGCAAAGTAGTTTTGCCGGCACCGTTAGGGCCAATTAAACCTAAAATTCGGCCAGATTCTAAATTCAAGTTAACGTTATTCAAGGCCTGATAATTGCCATAACGTTTACTTAAACCCGAAGCTTGCAAGACATTAGTCATTGTTGTGTTCCCTACCCTCGTTATTCTCTTCTGATAAATCATTGTGTTGTGGATCTTTATATTTATGATCAGCGTCATCAACACCTTTGACTAAATCCTCCAGTGACAACCCTAACCGTTCAATTTTTTCTAACAACGCTGGCCATTCGACGCTTAAAAACTGTTCGCGCTCCGCTGCCAGTAATTTATTTTTAGCTCCAATCGTGACAAACATGCCTAATCCTCGACGCTTCTCTGCCAATTCGTTATCTACCAATAATTGATAAGCTTTCGATACGGTTATAGGGTTTAACTGATACTCCGCTGAAATATTCCGCACCGATGGTAACGCTTCCCCTTCTGCAATCGCGCCTTCAAGGATCATATTAAGCATCCTGTCACGCAGTTGTAGATAGATAGGTTGGGTATCATCCCAATGTATTTGCATACCAGTTTCCCAAAGTTAAATTCTTGATTCGGTCATAAATTGCAGTGATTGTAAAAGCACTGTCATGCTGACTTAGTGATATACTAATATATAACACCTAATCAGATCAAGCTATTTTCAAGCTTTTATGCTAAATCGGCATCTTATTGGTGGTAAGTTACTGTTTTTCAGTGGTTAGCACTGGGGTTTATTGGTTAGAATAGCTCCATAGATAAGCTAGGCCCAACGGACTTATGGCTAAAAACACCGCGTTTTCCCTTTTAAGCAGTGTGATTTTACTGATATTAAGCGCTCTGACCCTAGTCGGACAGCTGCCAGCGGCTTATGCGCTTGGCGCTGGCTTGCTGCTGGGTTGGTTTGGTAATGCGCACTATGCCTATCTGGAAACTGGCACTATTGGCAAATGGGCGTCGTTACTGCTCAAAATCGCCATTGTATTATTGGGACTGACCTTACCCATAGGTTCTTTATTGGAAAATGCGCAGCAAGGCTTTTGGTTAACGCTCGGCGTGATTGGCGGAACCTTACTGGTGGGATTAATAGCAGCTAAGCTCTTGAAACTTAACCAAGAACAAGGTTGGCTGATCAGTTCCGGCACCGCCATTTGTGGTGGCAGCGCCATTGCCGCAGTAGCCTCTTCGATCAAAGCGCAGCCAGCCAATGTGGTTATTTCATTAGCGATCGTCTTTTTATTAAACGCTGCCGCCCTCTTTATCTACCCCGCTATTGGCCATTGGTTTGGACTGAGCCAAAACCAATTTGGGCTGTGGGCCGCGATTGGTATTCACGATACTTCCAGCGTCGTCGGAGCCGCAGCGCAATACGGCAACCAAGCGCTGGATGTAGCCACCACTACCAAACTGGCACGCGCGTTATGGATTATTCCAGTTGCCCTACTCGCCTCAATAAGCCAACAGGGTGGTAGTTTCAAACTACAAATCCCATGGTTTATCGTTTTGTTCATTATCGCCAGTATTGTGGGCTCGTATCTCCTCACGCTTGATATAGAGCTTGAGCAAACCTTAGCTTATCTCAAAACCCTCGCGAAAAATGTATTCGCTTTGAGTCTTTTATGGATGGGCGCAACTTTGAATAAAAGCGCACTCAAAAGCTTATCGCCCAAAGCGTTGCTGCTGGGGATTAGCTTGTGGCTGGCAATTTCTGCTATCAGCCTTTATCTAATTATTCGGTATTTCTGATGTTTGCTTTTCAATTCGATCACTTGAACCGACACGGAGAATTGCGACAAGATCCGCAATTGCTGCAGCAATTATTTAGCGGTAATAGAATCAAGATTTTACCCATCTATAAGCAGGTTATTGCCGCCAAAGAAGACTCTCTAGCTTGGCTGACTAAAGACCAACTGACATCTCAAATTGGCGACTTATCACGGCACCATTTAATTTATCTTGGCAAAGTCGAAAACGACTCAATTCACTATTGCGCCTACCGTATGCCTTCTGCAACAGCCTTAATAGAGCTTGCGCACACTGTCGGCGCACAAACCTATGGGCTACGCGATATTGCCAAGATACTCACCGCGCAAGATGGCTATCTTGCGAACGTTGCCAGCGCCCTTAATCAATGGCATTCGAGTCATCAATACTGCGGTTTCTGCGGTGCTGAAACTTTTGCCAGCAGCTTAGGTTTTGTTCGCCGCTGTAGCAATAATGATTGCCAAAAAGACCATTTCCCACGCACCGATCCAGCCATTATCGTCGCCATTAGCCATACCGACGAAAATGGCGAAGAACAGCTTTTATTAGGCCGCCAAGCCAGCTGGCCAGAAAAGCGTTATTCGCTAGTCGCCGGTTTTGTCGAACCTGGAGAAAGTTTAGAGCAAGCGGTCAAACGCGAAGCGCTTGAAGAAGCTGGGATCGAAGTAACCAATGTCCAGTACCAAGCCTCACAACCTTGGCCCTTTCCACAATCGGTCATGCTTGGTTTTAGTGCGACCGCGATTAATCAGCAGATTCAGCTCCAAGATCAAGAGCTTGAAGATGCAGGCTGGTTCAGCCGCCAAAAAATTAACCAGCTGCTCAAGCAAGACGAACTACTGTTGCCTATGGAGTTTTCCATTTCCAGAATGTTAGTAGAGCAATGGCGAAATAAATGATTGCTATTTTTGCCTTAACTTTTTCTTACTAAAATCTGAAGACTAGCTTGGCGAATTCTTAACTTTATGTAAAGTAATCTGACGTTGTGGACAAAGATTTTTTCTAATGTCACACTTTTTAAATTTTTCTCGCCAAATTTACAATTTATTACTTGCCTAACCCCCGCTTAAACCTCTACATTGGAGCTGTAACCATAAAATTGTCGGCTAGCAAAATATAGTGTCATGGTTGACCGCTAAACAGCACAACCAAAAGCAATAATAAAAATTTTGACATACCAAACTATTAAAAGCTGAATAGTAATAGCTGAGCCTTGAAGGAACTTGTATTAATTGTAATGAATGGAGAAAACAGTTTATGGCGAAATTTAGAGTGTTGGGCGGTGACTTCAAGACAGGACGAGGTCGATTTACCATCCGCAATTTTTCACTGCCGAGTTTTAATCGAAAAGCCTTATTTGAAACCGTTGCTTTAAAAGAGGTTTTTCACATTAGTCGCGCGCCAATGGATATGTTGGAAGTGATTATCAAGGATCCTGAGCAGTTAAAACTGGTTAGACAAAATCCCGAACAAACTACCTTTATCGCAACCCTAAAAGATAAACGCAAATTTATTGGTATTGCCGATAAGCAAACGTTTATTAAATTAGTCGAGGCGCTAAGAAGTCAAAAAGATCGAAAAGTCGCGCCTAACGCAGTGGCTTCCAGCTGATATTGAGCTAGTGTTGCGGCCAAACAATTAGCGTTTGATTGGAAAAGTTAACACTTCCTCAATATTGATGATCGATTGTTGGATCATTAGTAATCGATCCAAGCCTAATGCGACCCCAGAGCAATCGGGTAAGCCCGCCTCTAAAGCCCGAATAAAAGCTTGATCGATCTCAATAGTTTCTAAGTTATTGCTTTGTCGCCACTTATTGTCAACGTCAAAACGGTTCCGTTGGGCTTTCGGATCTTCTAATTCAAAAAAACCATTCGCTAATTCAAAACCATCCACATAGACTTCAAACCGACTGGCCACCGCAGGGTTATCCTTATCAAGTCGTGCTAAAGATGATTGACTCGCCGGATAATCGTAGATAAAGGTAATGCTGTTGGCTTGGCCTAAGTGTGGTTCAATTTTTGCCTCAAACAATAAGCTTAAATAGTCATCAAACTCTAAATCCGCTGGCAGTTCACCTAACACGTTTTGTGATAAATTTTTAAGCTCTGTTAGCGAAATGGTAAATGGATCAAAGGATAAAAATCGCTCAAAGACCTGCTGATAGGAATAGTCAATTCGAGTACGCTGCCCAAGCACCTCAAGCAACAACTCAAACACTTCCCGCATCAAATCCCAATGATCAAAACCAACTCGATACCACTCCAGCATGGTAAACTCAGGATTGTGTCGCGCGCCCGACTCTTCTAGCCGAAACGCCTTACAGATTTGATAAATCGAACCCGACCCCGCCGCTAACAACCGCTTCATTGCATACTCTGGCGAGCTTTGCAGAAACCCCTTTTGATACTCCCCTGCTTTTTTAAAAACACCATCGACCCGCATCGAGTACATATAGCGATCCGTTACCCCATGTTCCATCAACAAAGGCGTCTCAACTTCTAAAACTTTTTTTCCCGCAAAAAAATTACGGATTAGTGAATTTAGCTCAGCACGAGCCTTAAGGGTTTGGATAGAGCAGGTGGGTTTCCAAGACATAATGTTATAGATTGCTTCGCTTCACTCGCAATGACGATATTAATTTTAGCGTAGGAAAAGCTTTGCGAAAGCGCTGAGTTTACCACCAGTAAATGAGCACTTGAGCAAAGCTAATAACAGAGTATCAAAGTAATTTAGCTGTTTTAAGCGCGGGATACATATTCGTTTGTGCGCGTATCGATTTTTAATTTGTCGCCTATATTCACAAACAAAGGTACTCGCACCACCGCGCCAGTATGCATGGTCGCAGGCTTAGAGCCGCCGCCTGAGGTATCGCCTTTTAAACCAGGATCGGTATCGGTTACTTCTAATTCGACAAAATTTGGCGGAGAAACTTGGATAGGATTGCCATTCCATAAAGTGATGTGGCATTTATCTTGTTCAATCAAATACTTGGCGTTGTCACCCACCGCTTTAGAGTCTGCCGAAACTTGCTCGAAGGTATCGGGATCCATAAAATACCAAAACTCACCATCGGTATATAGATACTCCATTGAAGTATCTAAAACATCGGCAGTTTCAATTGATTCGCCTGACTTGAAAGTTTTTTCGACGGTACGGCCCGTTAACAAGTATAATACCTTGGTTTTGCTGAAGGCTTGGCCTTTACCTGGGCGCACAAATTGATTATCGACCACACTGCATGGCTCGCCATCCAGCATGATTTTCAGACCATTGCGCAGATCGTTGGTGGTTATAGTACCCATAAATCCTCTAAATTTAGCTAATTATGATTCAAAACGTGCAGATTCTAGCTCAAAACGCCGCCTATTGGCAGGATCATGAGTGGAAAAAGTTACTCTCTAATGCGATTGAGTCACCGGTAGAGCTACTAAAGTTGCTCGATTTAGCGCCGCAACAACTGCCTAACGCCATTGATATTCAGCAAAAATTCCCGCAAAAAGTCCCTTTGCCTTTTATTGCGCGAATGGAAAAGGCCAATCCAAAAGATCCGCTGTTACGACAAGTGTTGCCGCTAGCCCAAGAAAATCAAGCCACCGAGGGCTTTAGTGCAAACCCGCTTGAGGAAAAGCCGCAATCCATTCCGGGGCTGTTACACAAATACCAATCGCGAGTTTTGTTTATGTTGGCGACTCACTGCGCGATTAATTGCCGTTACTGTTTTCGACGGGAATTTCCTTATGCCGAAAATCGGGCAAGCCGCGAGGATTGGCGGCGGCTAAAGGACTATATTGCAACTGATCCCAAAATAAACGAAGTGATTATTAGTGGCGGCGATCCCTTGGCGGTTAGTGATAAGTACCTATTCGACTTTATAAGTTTTATCGAATCGATCCCGCAAATCAAACGTCTGCGTATCCACACTCGCTTGCCAGTCGTTATTCCACAGCGGATAACCCAGAGTTTAGTCAGCAGATTTGAGCAAAGTCCTTTACAATTGGTGATGGTGGTTCATATCAACCATGCCAACGAAATTGATGATAACGTCAAAAACGCCATGACGACGCTGAAAAAAGCGGGCGTTCATTTACTCAATCAAAGTGTCTTATTACGAGGCGTCAACGACTCGGCCAAAACGCTTACTGAACTTAGTGAGCGACTCTTCGATGCGCAGATCCAGCCTTATTATTTGCACCTTTTGGATAAAGTGAGTGGTAGCTCACATTTTGATGTATCTCAATCCGAAGCCTTGCAACTGTTGGCGCAATTGCAAAAGCAAGTTGCTGGATTTTTAGTGCCGAAATTGGTTCGCGAAGAAGCGGGTAAACCGAATAAAACCTTGATAAATTTGACTAGTTAAATCAATAACTTGGGATAGAAAAGCCTAGATTTCCACTGCTTCATTCGCTAATATGTAGCTATAATTAGGTTGTGACAAGGAGCATGGGATGGCCTTAACGGAAGGCAAGCTAGGCTTAACCATAAGAGTTAAGTCCGGAACAGGAGTTTCAGAAATACCAAACACGCCTCGCAAGATCCAATCTTGGATCCGAGAGTTGCCCGTTATTGATCTTGGCGAAAGTGCTTCGTCAGTATTTCACCTACTTTACGATCTTAACCAATCCCAGTTTTCACCCAAAGAGCGTTTACAGCTATTAGAAGCAACGCGCGAAACCTGCGATGAATTAGTAGGAGCCTTGTCTGAAACCTATATCCATAGCCCGCTAAATTATGCCCCTAAGCTGCGCTCAGCCTCTGAGCTGGTGCATGCTCTTGCTAGTGAACAGGTATTTGGCTATAACGCGGTGATCGAAGATATAATGCTGGATGCGGAGCTGGTGGATAAATATCGCCACTCACTATTACCTGCGGCCTGCGCTAATTCTCTTAAAGGCCAGGGCTTGATCCAATTGCAACGCTACCAGTTGTATAAAACTGTTGGCAGTAAAGTCTGGGAACAACAAAACGCCATTTATCAAGCGGCTAAACAACAAGACTTTTTTGAGCATAAGCTCAAAGGAGATACCGCTGACTTACATTCAGTAAAACACCAATTGTTGAAAAATATCAGTCTATCTACCTGCAATCCGTTTCAAATGAAGCACGGCGAAGTCAATGAGTCCTATCAGATCCTTGATCAACTGGCACCATTGATTCAGCTACAACCGAAGATTGACGCTTTGTGCCTGTATGCCTATTCGGTGCAGAAAAACATTGCGCCCCAACCAAGCGACGCCATTGATTCGGACGATGACGATTGGATCGGCATAAATTTAACCGAGGCGGTTAATGCCATCGAAAACAATGCGATTGAGAATCGCGATGGTTTTTTAAGTCTTTTTAAACGCAGCACGCGACTGGAAATCACTGACAGCTTAAAGCTGCACCTGTTAAGCCATTGGAAAAGCGTTAAAAGTCGTAACTTTATTCGTGTTAATACCGACGACTCTACCCAAGCAGCTATTGGTATGGCGGCTTCACATCACTTCTTAGTCGAACGGGCAGGCAGTGAAGTACGAGAGCGCTTTTTTGGTAAGAAAAAACCCAAGCCAGTATTTGAGTCTAGCGGTTTAAGTTTATCCAGCGAAGACGATAGTCAGCATGCCTTTGTCTGGCGTCGCGAGAACCATTTTGGAGCAGAAGCTAACAAACAAAAAGCAGACGATGCTTTTCAGTCAATATACAAGCCTCGCAGCTATGAGGAAATTAAGGAACAAAAACAAGATAAGCCCTTTAAAGAATTTAAGTCACGCCCAGCTTATGAGTGGGTGAAAGGCTTGATTAAGGACGTGAGTCCCGCGGGCTTTTGTTTGGCCTTTGAGCAATCCCCCTCGCAGCATGTAGAAAGCAATGAATTAGTGACCATACAAAATTACAGAGATGGCGAAATTCAATACAACTTAGGACTTATTCGTTGGAATCGCTGGCATGATAACGATACTTTTTTAATCGGAGTGGAGCTGATTTCACCCCAAGCCACTCCGGTCAGAGCTACCCTAGACTGGGATTACGCCAAGCCAGCTTATCACCACAATGGATTGTTATTGCCGGAAATGCCAAATATTGGAGTGGATGCTAGTATTATTCTACCGCCAATGGGCTATCGCTCTGGGCAAACCGTTGCCATAATGACTCCTGAGCAGGAATACAAAGTCGAGTTGACCAAACGAGTTTTGCAAACGTCCAACTTTTTGCAATTTCACTATCAACCCAAATAGCAGCCTATAGGGTTAGAGCTTATAGGTTTAAAATTGGGCTAGTCGTGTTAAGATTTAGCGAAAGTAAGCTTTCACTTTAGTAATGGTAAGAATACTGTTAAATTTGTGCCTTAGTTATGATTTTTTATTTTAAATCTCGTTATTATGAGCTCCAACTCGGAGTTCGTGCGCTTAACCCAATCGATAAAATAAAATGAGCAAAGCAAAACACATCAATACCTTAATCTTTTCGACGTCGGCGAATGCTTGTGAAGAAATTGCCAGCCAATTAAAAAATCAGGGCTTGGCGATTCGCCATCAGCAAATCAACAATAGCGAACAGCTCAGCGAGCAGATTAAAGCCAAAACTTGGCATCAAGCAATTTTTGTGGGTGAGTCCGACAATTTAAGTATTGAGCAAGCGATGGGCTTACTCAAATCCCAAAAAACGATTCTACCTACGGTCTACCTTACCGCTGATCCGAGCGAAGAGTACCGCCTTGCAATGATGCGCAAAGGCATTACCGACTGTGTGGGTAAAGATAATTTTGATTTATTGGGCTGGGTAGTTAAGCGCGATCAAAAAACCGTTGCCTACGAGTTAGGAAAGCAAGAAGCTTTTAAGCAGGTTTTAGAAACCACTAAACGCAATGAACTGCTGCTAGATAGTTCCAAAGATGCGATAGCCTACATCGCCGAAGGGATGCATATTTATACCAATCCTACTTACTCAGAGCGCTTTGGTTATGATAACGATGATTTAATTGCTTTAACTCTAATGGATATGGTTGCTCCGTCAGCGACTCAAACAGTCAAAGACTTGCTCAAACAGCAAAAAGAAACTGACGAAGAAGTCGAAGCGATTATCAAGTGCAAAAAAGCAGATGCTACTGAGTTTGAAGCCAACTTCATTTTATCTTCTGCCATTTATGATGAAGAGCCTTGCCTGCAATTATTAGTTCGTGAGGTCGCTGATCAAACCGAGCTGATGGCGAAACTCAAAGAAGTTAGCTCCACAGATCAGGTAACGGGTTTACTAAACCGCCCCGCTTTCTTGAAAAAGCTGACTCAAGCGGTGGCCCAATCCGAAGAGTCGGGCATTGACGCGATTTTATATTTTATCGAAATCGATCAAATTCAAGATTACCAAAGCCAGTTCGGCATTGCCGCCTGCGACGAGTTATTGAAAGGCTTAGGGGACTGGTTGTCTACAGAATGCCCTGAGAATGCCAGTAAAGGCCGCATTAGCGATAGTAGCTTTGCTGTAATGCTCAGTGATTCGGAAAACTTGCCCAGCGAATTAGCCCGTCAATTAGTGGACAATATTAAAAATGCTAACTTTGACCTTGCCGGACAAACCGTCAATCTCACTTTAAGTATTGGCACCGTGACCACTACCGAAAATCAGCTTGAGTCTGGTAAATTGTTAGCTCAAGCTAACGCTATTTGCACCAAAGTAAAGAGCGAAGGCGGCGACAGCTACAAAATCTTTAACCCGACCGTTGATACACTTCTGAGCGAACAAGAAAAAGCTATTTATGAAGAGTTCCTAGAAGCTAAGGAAATGGATCGAATTCGAGTGCAGTATCAGCCGATGATGCCGCTTAAAGGTAGCAGTAATCGCCAATACCTATCCTTTTTCCGTTACCAGAACGAACAAGGTGAGTTAATTTTAGGCGAAGGTATTTTCGAAATTTTCGAAAAGCTCGGAGTTGATGCCGATATTGATCGCTTAAGCATTAAAACGGCTTTAAAAGAGTTGGCGGATAAAGATAAAGATAAGCGCTTAAAACTTTTCACTAAGCTAAGCCCTGGTACTTTGGTTACAGAAGATTTGATCGAGTGGCTGCTGACTAAAATTGAGAATGCAGTAATTGAAACCAATCAGATCGTACTCTGTGTTGAAGCCACTGTTGCGCAAGCTTACCTTAACCGAGTTATCTTGCTCAGTGAAGCCCTTTCCGATTGCGATATTGGTCTTTGTATTAACAATGTTGCAATCACCGATAAAGAGTTGGTTAGTTCTATCAAGCCCACTTACATCACGCTTAGCGGAGAGTTCATCGAAACCATTAAAAACGAAGGTACAGAAAAGGTACTTGCAGTAACTAATGCCGCTTCGCAAAACAACATTATGACCATTGCAACTAAATTAGAAGATGCTTCCACCTTGGCGCAAATCTGGCCACTGGGGATAGACTTTGCGATGGGTAACTATGTCTCGAAACCCCTCAACAGTATGAATTACGACTTCACCGATAACGACTTCTAGCCACTAGCGGTCGTTATCGCTTAATTTAGCTGCTCTAATTGTTCGAACAAATCCACTAAAGCGTTAATCTCGCCATGTTGAATCACCGCATCGGCAGCTTGATTAACCTTTGGCTTGGCGTGATACGCAATCCCCAGCCCAGCTTGCTGCAACATTTTTAGATCGTTTGCACCATCACCAACAGCCATGGTTTGTCTGGGCGATAAAGCATATTCTTTAGTCCAAAGCTTAAGAGCCTTGGCTTTTTCTTCGGCATTAATAATGATGCCATCGACTTCGCCCGACAGCTGCTGATTGTTAAGCGCTAGCTGATTGGCTTTGATTTTGGCAAAGGGGATACTTTTTTGCAGCTGTTGCGCAAAAGGCATAAAACCGCCCGAAGCGATTGCAAGCTTAGCTTTTGCGACCAACAAATATTCGCAAAGCTCTACAATTCCAGGGTTAAAAGTCAGTTCTTGCGCGATCTGCCCGATGCTATTTTGGGGCAGCC
The DNA here is from genome assembly GCF_023706045.1 of Kangiella sp. TOML190. Taxonomy (NCBI): domain Bacteria; kingdom Pseudomonadati; phylum Pseudomonadota; class Gammaproteobacteria; order Kangiellales; family Kangiellaceae; genus Kangiella; species Kangiella sp. TOML190. Next base: position 1,432,658 of record NZ_BQYL01000001.1, on the reverse strand, counting down.
CTTTAAGCAATTTAACTCGCTCAATAAGACTTTGATTAAAATCTAATTCGCCTCGCATTGCCGCTTCAGTAATGGTAGCAACTTTTGATTCTACCCCTGCCTTAGCAGCCAACCTATCGATAACCTCCACAGGAATAAGGGTCGAATCCATATCAAAGACCACGAGTTTAGGTAGACGTAATAAGTAATTACTTTTTATAAAATCGAATGGTCCGTTAAGTAGTAATTCCTTAATAGCTTGCCATTCACTGTGCGAAGTCTTTATTTGCGACGGTGACTGATCTTTTGTGTCCATTTGCAACAAAACAATAAAGTCACAAGCCTGTAGTTTCTGGCTAGTTTGACTAATAATCTTGAGTTGCGGAAAAACCTTAAGCAGAGTTTGAATAAACTCTTGATCCGCTTGATGGTAACCGAGTAGGTAAAGATAAAAAGGCATTGAGTATCGAGATTATTTCAATATGATGTATGTTATATTAACAAAAAAACTTAGGAATACTAGCGGTGATATTCCGACGAGCTGTCGTCAAGCAATTATCCAACAAAAACCTTATTTTACTGTTGCTATTAGCCGCCGTTCTTTTAGCCTTGCATAGCTATTTTGCGAATTTGCTAGTCAACTATCAGTCGACCCGGTTTTATCAGCAGCAACAACAAGCATCGCAACAGCAGATAGTCGATGAAGCCAAAACACAACTATCGCCAAGCTTATCTTCATTGGATATAGACTCGCTTACTCAAGCCTCCCAGCAAATCGCCGGCTTGGAGCTAGTTGAAGCCATTCGAGTTTTCGACATAAACGGACAGCAGCTTTATCCAACAACTTTTGAAGCGGACCTTAACTCCAATGAAAACACCAAAGCAAGCGAATTAGTGCTTGATGGTGAGATTTATGGCTATTTGCTCTTAGCATTTACCCACCCAACCGCCAACCAATTCCAAGCCCAGTATTGGTTATATATTTCAGCTCTGCTGCTATGGCTATTATTCGCCGCTCTTTTGATTGGCTTGAAAAGGAGCTCTAAAACCCGCGCGGTTACAACTGAAGCGAATGCACCTAGCGTTAGCAAAATAACGCCTAAACAAGAACTGCAGCAACTTCTTAAACGCAATAAAAAGCAAAAAATTGAAACTCCGGTGGAAGCCTTACTGATCATTAGTGCTAACTGGGAATCTTTACCTATACGCACCGAATTAGTTTCCTTACTTAATCGCTGGACCGCTCATGCTAAAGCCATCATCATGGAATTTGATAGTGACCTATTACAACTTGGTCTTACCGAAAGCTTAAGCAACCAGCAGCTACAGCAAATTCAAGCCTTAGAGCTTAGCCTTCAACAATTAAAGCTAAAGCCTACTCTTTTAATTCATAGCTTAAGTTTTAGCCAGTCTATTTACCAACATTTTTTCCAAGTGGTTAGCACTGGGATTTGGACCGAGCACCATTTAGAACCTGGCGAAATAGCAACCGAGAGTAACGAGCAAGCGACAACTGAAGTTATCGAAATTGATATTGAAGATATTGGGATAGTGGAATTAATTAAGCTACCCAAAATTAAAGCCGAACAAAGTATGGCTATCGAGCGGCAAAGCCGTTTTTATTTACAATAAACAATCTGCAATAAAACGGCCTTGGAATGCCTTTACAGTAATTGCGCTAATCTTTGCTTTCCACCGCCATACCATCAACGCGCTGAAAACCTCTGGGCAACTTACTGCCTCGACGACCACGCTCACCACGATAATGCTCAAGATCCTTTGGCTTCAAGGTTAGATGACGTTTGCCCGAATAAATCACCAGAGAATCAAGCTCAGAAACCACCGCTATCGCGACAACATACTCTTCACGCAACTTCAAACGCGGCGTCGGTATACTAATAATCTTATTACCTTTTCCTTTCGCCAACTCTGGCAAGTCTTTTAAAGGAAACACCAACATTCGCCCCTCGTTAGAGACCGCAACACAATATTGGTTATCATAATCGTTAACGCGGCGCGGCTTTAATACTTTTGAACCCGCAGGTAAGGAGATAAAAGCTTTACCATTTTTCGTTTTGGTCACTAAATCTGAAAATTTGCCCACAAAGCCATAGCCAGCGTCAGAGGCGAATAAAAATTGCTGTTCATCTTCGCCCATGATGGTAGCAAGAAACTCAGCACCAGCCACTGGATTCACTCGGCCGGTCACCGGTTCGCCCAATCCACGTGCCGATGGCAGAGTATTGGCCAGTAGAGAAAAAGTACGTCCCGTGGAATCAAGGAATACCGCATACTGATTAGACTTGCCTTTACTCGAATCCAAGTAGCTATCGCCAGAACGATAATTCATGCCAGCAGCATCAATATCATGTCCCTTGGCGCAGCGCACCCAGCCTTTTTCTGATAAAACCACAGTCACTGGCTCGGTAGGCATTAGATCCGTCTCCGATAACGCTTTTGCCTCATCGCGCTCGACAATTTGTGAACGACGCGTATCGCCGAATTGCTCCGCAGCTTCTTTAATTTCCTTTTTGATCAAAGTTTTCATACGGGCTTTAGAGCCAAGCGTCAATTGTAAATAATCAGCCTCGTCTTCTAATTCTTCTTGCTCCGCCCGGATTTTCATTTCTTCGAGCTTAGCCAAATGGCGAAGCTTTAACTCTAAAATCGCTTCGGCTTGTCGATCACTGATGTCGAAACGTTCCATAAGCTTTGGTTTCGGTTTGTCTTCGGTGCGGATAATCTGGATCACTTCGTCAATATTCAGAAAAGCAACCAGCAAACCGTCTAAAATATGCAGCCTATCCATCACCTTATCGAGGCGGAACTGCAAACGGCGACGTACCGTTTCAAAACGATAATCGAGCCATTCTTTTAGGAAAGCACGCAAGTTTTTGACCTGTGGGCGACCATCAATACCAATCACATTCATGTTCACGCGATAGGTTCGTTCAAGATCGGTAGTGGCAAACAAATGACGCATTAACTCATCAAGATCAACACGGTTAGAGCGCGGAATAATTACTAAGCGGGTAGGATTTTCATGATCCGATTCATCCCGTAAATCTGAAACCATGGGTAATTTTTTTGCCTGCATTTGTGCCGCGATTTGCTCTAACACTTTCGAGCCAGAGACTTGATGCGGCAATGCATCAATCACCACTTCGCCATCTTCAACCTCAAAACGCGCACGCATTCGTATCGAACCGCGTCCCTTTTCATACAACTCCAAGATCTCTTTAACCGGCGTGATAATTTCCGCATCGGTCGGGAAGTCAGGGCCTTGAATATGCTCCATTAGTTCAGGAATATCAGCTTTCGGATGCTCCAATAAATGCACACAAGCACTGGCCACTTCGGTTAAGTTATGGGGTGGAATATCAGTCGCCATACCCACCGCGATACCCGTGGTGCCGTTTAAGAGCAAATTCGGTAACCTAGCCGGTAGCACTTTTGGCTCTTGCATAGTGCCATCAAAATTAGGAACCCAATCCACCGTGCCTTGACTGACTTCGTTGAGCAATACCTCCGAGTAAGCCGCTAAACGTGATTCGGTATAACGCATTGCAGCGAATGACTTTGGATCGTCCGGAGCACCCCAGTTGCCCTGCCCATCCACCAGTGGATACCGATAGGAAAACGGTTGCGCCATTAGCACCATAGCTTCGTAACAAGCAGAATCGCCATGTGGGTGGAACTTACCCAACACATCACCAACGGTACGAGCAGATTTTTTATATTTAGCGGTAGCCTTTAAACCCAACTCGCTCATGGCATAAACAATTCGCCTTTGCACTGGCTTTAAACCATCCCCAATATGCGGCAGGGCGCGATCCATGATGACATACATGGAGTAATTTAAGTAAGCCTGCTCGGTAAACTCTGCTAGGGATTTCTGCTCAATACCTTCGTAATTCATTTCTTCAGTCATTAGGGTTCTCTAATTTTTACTCTTAACTATCCACTGGCTTAGAAGTCCGCTTTATTGCCTTCTTTTTCTAACCAGTTTTTACGATCGGCTGCCCGCTTTTTAGACAATAACATATCCATCATTTTTTCAGAGTTATCGCCACCATCAATCGTCAGCTGTACTAGGCGTCGTGTTTCTTGCGCCATGGTAGTTTCCCGTAGCTGCTTAGGGTTCATTTCACCCAAACCTTTAAAGCGTTGAATTTGCACCTTGCCACGTTTTTTCTCAGCCTTAATCAGATCCAAGACGCCTTCTTTTTCACCTTCATCCAACGCATAATAAACGTCTTTACCAATATCAATTCGATACAAAGGTGGCATCGCCACATACACATGACCAGCTCTAACCAAAGGTCTAAAATGTCTTAAAAATAAGGCGCAAAGTAAGGTTGCAATGTGCAACCCGTCCGAGTCGGCATCAGCCAAAATACAAATTTTACCGTAACGTAACTTGGATAAATCATCGGAATTAGGATCAAGACCAATCGCCACCGAAATATCGTGTACTTCTTGCGAAGCTAGAATCTGTGTCGAATCCACTTCCCAAGTATTTAAGATTTTTCCTCGCAGTGGCATGATGGCCTGAAATTCTTTATCTCGCGCTTGCTTAGCCGAACCGCCCGCGGAATCCCCCTCCACCAAAAACAGCTCACTGGCCATCGCATCTTGGCCGACACAATCAGCGAGTTTTCCCGGAAGCGCAGGACCTTGAGTGACTTTTTTACGCGCTACTTTTTTACCAGCCCGCATCCGCTTATGAGCATTAGCAATAGCTCGTTCAGCCAGTAAGTCACCAACGGTTGGATTCTGATTAAGCCATAAACTAAAGGCATCTTTGACTACCCCAGCAACAAAAGTAGCACACTGGCGCGATGACAGTCTTTCTTTGGTTTGGCCAGAAAACTGGGGGTCGTCAAGCTTCACTGACAAGACATAAGATATGCGCTCCCACATATCATCCGCAGTGAGTTTGACTCCGCGAGGTAACAAATTTCGGAACTCACAAAATTCCCGCATGGCATCGATCACGCCATTCCTTAAACCATTAACGTGCGTGCCACCTTGCGCTGTGGGGATCAAGTTAACATAAGATTCAGCCAAACAATCACCGCCTTCAGGCAACCACATAAAGGCCCAATCCACCGCTTCGGACTCACCTTGCATAGAGCCGGTAAAAGGCTCATCCGGTAACTTTTCAAAGCCACCCGCAGTTTCCAACAAATAAGCGGTTAATCCATCTTCATACAGCCACTCTTCCTTTTCGCCTTTCTTCTTGTTATCGAAAATGACTTTTAAGCCTGGACACAAAATCGCTTTGGCTTTTAATAAATGCAGTAAGCGTGAAACAGAAAATTTATCCGAATCGAAATACTGAGGATCGGGCCAAAACTTGACCGAAGTGCCGGTATTGCGTTTACCTACCTCGCCAGTAACTTCTAAATCTGTTTTCTTAAAGCCGTCTTCAAAGGCCATTGCGTATTGCTTACCATCGCGCTTGACCGTGACTTCCACTCGTTTGGATAAGGCATTGACCACCGAGATCCCAACGCCGTGCAAACCGCCTGAAAATTGATAGTTTTTATTCGAGAATTTACCGCCGGCGTGGAGTTTACTTAAGATCAGCTCCACTCCGGGAATACCTTCTTCGGGATGAATATCCACAGGCATCCCGCGACCATCATCCAGCACTTCAAGTGAATCGTCTTTATGCAAAATCACCTGCACCGTGCGCGCATGACCGGCTAAGGCTTCGTCCACACTGTTATCGATAACTTCTTGTGCTAGATGGTTGGGGCGGCTGGTGTCCGTGTACATACCTGGACGTTTTTTAACGGGTTCGAGGCCACTTAAAACCTCGATCGCTTCTGCATTATATTGCTGATTCGACATAAATTTTAGGTCTAAAAATAATAAGTATGGGGATTATTATTGTTTCAGTCAGTAGGCTTAAAGCGCGTTCGATTGCGCTTCCCACGGCTACTTATCCTATAAAGCTCGATCCGCAAGTGCAAGTAAAATATTGGGAATTTTAGTGATAGCGGCAGAATCCGCTTTAGTAACCGCCCGCAGCATGATCGAGGCTTAATTCAAACTCTTGCAAGCGCTCTACTTGAGTCTCAAAGCGTCCATTAGGATAGCAACAAAAGCGTCGATAACCGGGCATCTCCTCACTAACGGCAAATTCAGTCGCCTCTTTTTTAAACTGAATACAAGTAGAAGGTACGCCATAATAGTCCACCCCACCTTGGGTTATGTGTAGCTCTTGATGAATATGACCAAAACCACAGGCCTTAATTTGTTGTTGGCTCGCTAAGAACTCAGTAAAAGCTTCGCAATTTTTAATCCCCAAGACATCGATCCAATCCGTCTTGGAATAAACCGGATGATGATGAGTGAAGACTAGAGTGGGTTTTTGCTCGCTAGCAACTTGCTGCGCCAACCACTGCATTTCGGTTTCATCGATATAACCAAAAACTTCACCTTTAACTTGGCTATGCGCTAATAATAGCTGCCAATAGCTGCTGCTAAATTGTTTTTGAGTGGAAATGTTCTTCTGAGAAAGAATTTGCTCCAGTAGCTCCTGCTCGTCATGATTACCCGCCAAACATAAAACAGGACAAGCAAATTGCTCCATCTGTTGGGCGAAAAACTGATAGGACTCTACCGAATAATCTTGTGATATATCGCCGGTTACCACAATCGCATCGATTGAACTTTCTTGCTGTTGGATGAGACCCAAGATGGCCAAAAAGCTCTGGCGCGTATTGACCCCTAATAAGCAGCCCTCAGGATCGGCAAACAAGTGCGGATCTGAGATCTGAATTAGGTTAAAAGTTGCGCTAGCAGAATGTAAAAAGGCTGTTGTCAAAAGCAATAACTACTTGATTTTCAAAACGTTATCATTATTCACTAATTTTTAGCACAAAAATGCCAAATCGGTCTTATTATGGCCAGTTGCTTGTCCATTCTCAAGGCAAAAGCTTAGCCATTCGCCTAAAAAACGGTTTAATTGTAGCTTTTCATCGGCCTGTTTCATTTGTGCATTAGGCACTGGATACACGGGCGGCAACATAGAATCACTCACGCCAGAGAGTATTTCCGCCATTTGCGCATCATGATACAGCCGTACGTAAAAGTTTCTTGCCAATACTTTTACCGAATCGGCTTGTTGTAACTGAAACGTTTGGGTATGGCGACTTTGTTGCACCAACTTGATCAATAAATCCGGCTGTTGGGCAATTCTAATCCTAGCACTAAAATCTTCGGCCAATTGCGCATCTTTGTTCGGCAACAGTTGACACATTTTGGCATAATTCGAGGCGCACAAGGCCATAAAAGCTTTGAGATTAGGTTGATATTTTTTTCTTTGCGCCATCATTTAATAAAACGAATCCAGTTGCCAAATTATAAGTGTAACTCTGATTCATTTAAGAAAAACCATTGCACTGCAATCAGAGCCATCGCATTATTAATACGCCCTTGGCGTAACATTTGCAAGAGTTTTTGCTTGTCAATGCGGTGTACTTTAATGTCTTCGTGCTCGGTTTCTAAACCGGCAAATTCAGCCACCTTGTGCGCATCAGTGAGCGCTAAAAACAAGGCCACCCGCTCCGTTGAGCCGCCGGGACTGACCCAATAATCGACAATTGGGATCATTTTTTTGATAGTAGCTCCAGCTTCTTCGAGCGACTCACGTTCAGCTACTTGCTGATAATCCTCGCCAGATTCAACCATCCCGGCCACAACTTCGAGCAACCAAGGCGATACGGGATCATGTAAAGCGCCGATCCGCAGCTGTTCAACCATGACAAATTCCTGTAATTTAGGGTCATACAGTAACACCCCTACAGCGTCATCTCGGACTAATATTTCTCTTTGTACCGAATGTTGCCAATCACCGCTGTACTTCAAATGATCAAAGCACAGCTTTTTCAAACTCATAAAACCGCTATAAAGACTGGTTTCTTGTTTAATTTTCACTTGCTGCTTGCTAAAAGGTGTTTTCACGAGCTATCTCTTTGTTTTTGCTGGATTAAGTGCTGATTTTGCCTCTGTAAATGCCAATATTTATATCGCTTTTATCAGAGCCTTCATAATCTGTTACACTTCGCGTATTGTTTGAAATATCAATAACTTTTATTCTAAACGCTGGAGAAGGAGATAGCATGCAAAACCTCAATCAGTTTAATCCTGAACAAGCACGAATGAATATGGTGGAACAACAAATTCGGCCTTGGCAGATGTTTGATAATACTGTATTGGATTTATTTGCGGCTATGCCTCGCCATCAATTCGTACCTAAGGATTATGAGCAATTAGCTTATTCTGATTGCCGGATTCCTTTAAGTCAAAACCAGTATATGATGCCGCCGCGCGAAGAGGCGCGGATGTTGCAGGCGCTAAAAGTCCAACCGAGTGATCTGGTATTGGAGGTGGGTAGCGGCAGCGGCTTTGTGAGCGCTCTTTTGGCAAATTTAAGCCATAAAGTTTACAGCGTAGACATTATTGCTGATTATTTAGAACAAGCAAAAAACCTCAACGAAGACTTGGGGTTGACCAATATAGAGTTTGAAGAAGGCGATGCGTCGAATGGTTGGCCTCATTATGGGCCATATGATGCGATTGCTATTTGCGGCGGTTTTTTTGAGCTACCAATCAGCTTTAAAAAATCTCTGGCGATTGGCGGGCGACTGTTTTGCTTTCAAGGGCAAACGCCAGCCATGCAGGCCAAGTTAATTACTCGGGTAAGCGAAGATAAGTGGCTTGAAGAAAATTTATTCGAGTCGGATATTGAATTATTAATTAATGCCAAAAAGCCTGAAAAATTTATTTTTTAGTAAAGACATAAAAGAGAAAAAACAATGAAAAAACATTTGATAGCCTTGTCGCTAAGCCTAGCTTTTAGCTCTAATTTTGCAGCTGGTGCTGAAACGGTGAGCTTATCTAACGCAGGCAAAACTGACTTGCTAAACATTTATCGTCAAGCCTTACAAAACGATACCCAATACAAAATCAGCGCTGCTAATTTGCGTGCTAGCGAGCAAGGTGTAAGCATCAGCCGCTCGAGCCTTTTACCACAAATTAGTGGCAGCGCTTCTCGTTCCAAAAGTGACAATGATCGTGATACGGTGATCAGCGGCGCAGCGGTGCTTGATGGCATACAATCAGGATTTGATAATGACGTTAATTACACCACCAATTACCGGGTACAGCTTAACCAATCCCTATTTAATTGGGGTAATTGGGTTGCACTGGATCAAGCAGAGCTTAGAGTAAGAGCATCAGAGCTAACCCATGGTGCCAACTTACAAGATTTGATGAGCCGTTCTGTGCAGGCTTACTTTAATGTCTTGTCTGCCGAAGAAAACTTAACTACTACCCAAGCAGAGCTTGAGACATTAGGAAAGCAGCTGGATTTTATTCGCGAACAGTATGAATCTGGCCTTGCTAACGCTACCGATTTTCTTAATGCGCAAGCAAATTACGATCAATCTGTAGCCAATGAAGTAACCATAAAAAACACCCTATCCATTGCTAAAGAGTCACTGCGTCAATTAACTAATAATTATTATGTACAGCTTGAAGGTTTAGGTGACGAAGTAGACCTTAAGGAGCCAATGCCGAACAATATTGATGACTGGACTCGGGTCGCTGCACAAGAAAATTTGAGCTTAAGAGCGCAACAAATGAATGTCAAAGTTGCAAAGAAAGAAATCGAACGTAATAGAAGCGGCCACTACCCCTCTTTGGATCTTAACCTGTCTTACTCAGATAATGATTCGGATAATAATAGATTAAGTATCGACGGCGGCGGCAGTTCAACCTCTAGAACCAACAGCGAATCTGACGGTTATAATGCGGGAATCACCTTATCAGTCCCCATTTTTACAGGCTTCAGAACCAGCGCTCAAACCGAGCAAGCGCGACAAAATTACCTAAGCTCTAGCCATCAACATGAGCAAACTGCGCGTCAAGTGCAAGCATCAGCGCGCAATGCCTTTACTGCGTTAGAGTCTGCAATTGCCTCATTCAGGGCCTATAAACGTAGCCTTGAATCCAACAGAAGCTCATTGGACGCAACTCAAGAGGGCTATCAAGCGGGTATCCGTAATATCATTGACGTACTCACTGCGACTCGAAGTTATTACAATGCACGCCGAAACCTAACTCGCGCCAAATACGATTATTTGATTAATGGGGTTAACCTAAAACTAGCAGCTGGAACCCTGACTGAGCAGGATTTAGAAACCATTAACCAGTTACTGCTAAAGTATTAGCGCAAGAGGTTAATGGTTAGCTTCTGATAACAAGGTGCTTTCGATAATAGCAACCATTTTATCTAAAGCACCTTTGTTATTTTCAATAAAGGTTTTGGCGTTGCACCCTACTTTCGATAATTCTTGTGGATCCTTATGCCAGGCAATTAATTGCTGCACCAAGGCTTGATTGTCCTTAACCACTACCGCCGCTTGCTTTTCAATCAAAGCATCAAATAAATATTGAAAATTCTTAATATAAGGTCCAGTAATGATTGGCTTTGAAAAATAAGCCGCTTCAATTGCATTATGCCCACCAATATCGACTAGGCTTCCACCAATAAAAGCCACATCCGCCAATTGATAAGCCTTTAACAGCTCGCCCATGGTATCGCCCAATAACACCTGCGCTTGCGGTTTCCAGCCACTTGGATCAGAGCGTTTTGAATAGGAAAAGCCTGCTTCTAGAATCTTTTTTCTACACTCTGGAAGCGCTCAGGATGCCGAGGAACCAACACTAACTTAGCAGAAGCTACCTGCTGTAAAAGCTGCTGGTGAGCCTGTAAAATAATTTCATCCTCGCCTTGATGAGTACTGGCCGCAATCCAGATATAATCACTCGAGGTCCAGTGACTAAAATAGCCATCACCGTTGCAGCTAAACTCCGCATCAAATTTTAGATTACCCACGACCTTCAAACGTTTCTTATCAACGCCCAGTTGTTCAAAACGCTTGGCATCGGCTTCGTTAACCGCCAAAATTTGCTGTATCTGATTCAGCATCCAACCACTGGTTTGCGAAAACCATAAATATTTTTGCTTGGAAGTCTCCGAAAGTCGTGCATTGGCTAAAATAATAGGTGTTTTTTTGCTCGAAATATAGTTGATCCAATTAGGCCATAGCTCCGTTTCCATAATGATCACTAATTTTGGCTTAATTCGTCCAATAAAGCGCTTGATAGTTCCTGGCAAATCACAAGGCGAGTAGCAATGACTTACCTTATGCCCTACAGATTCATGTAATAACTTAGCTCCTGTTGGGGTGGTGGTAGTAACCAAAATTTTTAAGTCTGCTTGATTTGCCAATAAGCGATTAATTAGCGAAATAGCACCACTAGTTTCGCCTACCGACACGGCATGGATCCAAATATCAAACGTTTGCTCAAATGTAACGAAACCAAACCTTTGTCTAAAGGGTTCGCGGTACTGAGGCGGACGCAAGCTCTTAATAAACCAACGCACACACATCAACGGCGACAGTAAGTAATAAAGTAGTGTGTATAGAATCCTTATCAATGAAAAATCCTTATTTGTTTTTATTTTCTTTGGCTTTAAGCGCCCTTTGCTTACGGACTTCTTTGGGATCAATAATTAACGGTCGATAAATCTCAATTCTATCACCATCGTGTAGAGTATCGCTAAGTTTTGCCAGCTTGCTAAAAATACCGACCCGACTAGTAGTTAGGTCAATCTCCGGACAAATCTCTAAAATCCCCGAGGTTTTAATGACCTGCTCAATAGTATCTTCACTGGTTGCCTGTGTTGTCAGCAAAGTTTGCTTATCCGGCAAAGCATAAGCTACTTCCACCTTGATATTAGTAACTTTTAAGTTTGAAGTCTTGTCACTGTTGTCAGTCATAGGGATTTGCTCAGACATTAACATAAACCTGCTTTGCTCTTTGGGTAAAGGCATCGACAAAGCTTTCCGCTAGTTGACTGAATATTTTGCCAAAAGCAAGTCCTAACAATTTATTAGAAAATTCAAACTCAACGCTTAACTCAATTTTAGAAGCATTTTCAGACAAGGGGGTAAAGGTCCACAAGCCATTCAGAAACTTAAAAGGCCCTTCTACTAATCGCATTTCGATCGATCGAAAAGGGCTGTTGCTATTTTCTGTAACGAATGCCTGTTCAAAGCTGCCCTTAGCAACGGTTAAACTTGCCACAAGCTTATCTCCTTCACGAGAAATCAACTCAGAGCCACCGCAATAGGGTAAAAATTCAGGGTAAGCTTCGATATCATCAACCAGATTAAACATCTGCTCACAACTGTAAGGCACTATCGCCTCTCGGTTTATTGTTTTCACTTATGGCAAAGAAGATTATTGATACTGCGGTCAATTGTAGCATCAGGCAGTTTCCGAATGCTATAATTCGGTTTGCATTATAAAATCTTAATATCGCAACCACTCGGAGTCACTCTTGGCCAAAAAGAAAAATAAGCCTAATTCCAACACCATTGCTTTAAACAAACGTGCTCGCCACGACTATTTTATTGAACAAACTTTCGAAGCAGGTTTGGTATTACAAGGCTGGGAAGTTAAGAGCTTAAGAGCTGGCAAAGCCAACCTTGCTGAGTCTTATGTCTTGTTAAAAGATGGCGAAGCATGGCTGTTCGGTTGTCATATTTCACCATTACTGACTGCCTCAACCCACGTGATTGCCGATCCACTGCGCAGCCGCAAGTTGTTATTGCATGACCGTGAGCTGGCACAGTTGTTTCGCGGTCGTGAACAACAGGGCTATACCGTTGTTTCGCTAGGCCTTTACTGGAAATCCAACCGGGTTAAGCTGGAAATCGGGCTGGCAAAAGGTAAGAAGCTACACGACAAGCGTGCCACGGAAAAAGATCGTGAATGGAATAAATCAAAAGAACGACTATTGAAACGCAATATCCAATAAACTAACGAGCATTTGTTAGTTGTGGCTTTTCCATTAATGCTGTTAGAATTAGCTATTAACCACTCTTTGAATTAGCCTAAATAGATTGAAGCTCTTATTTTCGACACCAAAACCGCTTAAACAGACGCTACTGTTGCTCGCCTTTACCGTACTATCGGGCTGCACTTTCGTAGAAGATCGCAGCCAAGAAGCTGTTGCGATAATTGATGCGGTAGAGACTCGGAAAAAGCCAAAAGTCACTGAAGCTGCGCCGAAAGTCAAACCGGTTGTGCGTACTTATCAGGTTGTTGCTGGCGATACTTTAGGTAAAATTGCCCAAAAAACACTTGGTTCTAGTCAATATTATCGACAATTGGCCGACTTCAACGGACTGGATATGAGCACACCTTTAGAGGTTGGTCAGGTACTTAGACTGCCGCCTAACTCAGATCTCGGAACGCAAGATGCTAACTCCGCAATTGAGCGTAAAACCCGCGCGACCAACAGTGCCGTTACTGGGTTAAATAAGCCCTTGATCCGAAATTATGCTGCGCTCGATCAACTTATTGATGAGAAAAAATACAATCAAGCTATCGATTGGGCCATGTCTCATCCAAACTTATCCCGCGATCAAGGCTTACAGCAAAAGCTAATGCTCGCCAGCAAACAACAAGTGGCAATTGAAAAGCAGCAAGGTAACTATTCCGAAGGCATACTGCTAATTGATGGATTAACGGTCAGTAAAAAACTATCCCGAGCCAATACTCAAGAGCTCAAACGACTTAAAACGCAATTGGAGTCAGAGCAGCTATCTCAACAAGCGCAGGCATATCTCGCTAAATCTGAGTATCCTCAGGCTTATTCTGCCTTACAAAAAGCTTATCAGCTAGATACGGGTTATGCGCTACAATCAACTCGCTTTATCAACAGCCGGGCGCAAGTTTCTGAGCAAATGCACCAAACAGCACTCAAACACTACCGCAATCAGGAGCTCGATCAAGCAGAAAAAATTTGGGATCAAATTCTATTAATAAAACCCAATGATGATTTGGCTTTGGTTTATAAAGATCGAGTGGTAAACCTTAAGAAGAAATTGAACGCTCTTTAAATAGACTATGATGATTCTTTACTATTTTTGTGTTTTTTACTTTTTGCGCCGATCACTAAAGTTTTATCCAAATCTCGATTTGCTTGTAGTTCAGCACTAATATCCGCTTCCAAATCCACTAGCGTAATACGCTGAGTTCGAGTTAAGCCGGCTATCTTTTGTGACAATAGATTTACTTCCTGCTCCATACGCCCTATTTCATCATGCTGGGCAATGCTAATGGCTTCGGCTTGACCATAAACCCGAATATCATGAAGGCGCTGCCTGCTAGCATTGATCCTTTTAACAAAGCGTTTTACCAACCAATAAATACCAAGAAACACGGCAAGCAAAATCAGAAACATCCAAACAATCATCGTCATTAAGGACGAGTTTGTTGTCTGTTGCAAATTACTTTGACTCAAGGCTAAATTAACTCGGCCAACTTCTTTGTTCTGATAAATAATTGGACTATCAAAGCGGTAAGCTAACTCTTTAAAAGAATTTTCATCGAGATAAATATCGCCTTGCAAACGCGCTTCGACTTTCTGCTGCGAGGATTGCTGAAATACCTTTTTAAGCTCTGACACTTGATTAGAAGCTATCACGCGATCCGATTTATCGCGAATGCTGAGGGCTAAAATTTGATTGTTACTGGCTATTTTATTAACGATCGACTGTAAGGTTAAGTCCTCATCCAATAACAAGGGCTCTGCAGTTTCATTGTTAACAATCTCTGTAACCGAAAAGCCATAATCAAACATCAATTGTTCCATCAAGTTGGTTTGTTTCTTATAGACCCAGAACATCCCTAAAATCATGACCACAAAAACCAAAGCACTGAGTAATAATGACCATTTAGTGCCTAAAGAAACAAATTTAACTGCCGCCAGACCCTTCTGATTTTCCTGATACTCTCTTTCAAGTTTATCCAGCTCATCAATCAAAGTGATTGCAGAGTCATAACGCAGATCAGGATTTTTTTGCAGAAGCCGAAACACGATACTCTGCCAAACCAAACCTTCTTCGCTAGATAGATTCAGTGATTCGGGGTTTTGCTGCAACACTGCTTGCAACATAGCGGCATAGTTAACCGCTTTAAAAGGCAACTCACCTTTAGAGGCTTGGTATAGAATTACACCCAAAGAATAAAAATCAGTTTTGGCATCAACTCCATGACCGGTAATTTGCTCTGGCGACATATATGCTGGAGTACCCATGATTTTATCATCACGATCAGACTCATTGGCTGCGGCCTTTTGCTCTTCCAAATAGCCACTTTCTACTTTGGCGATCCCAAAATCGGTTATTTTAAATTCTGCCCCATCGTTTAGAACAAAAATATTCTCCGGCTTGAGATCTCGGTGAATCACTCCTTGACGATGCGCATAATCCAATGCGCTGGCCAATTTACGTGCAAGAATAAGCAGTTCGTTTAGATCGAGAACGCCTTTATCGAATAAATATTGATCGAGGGTAACCCCCTGCAGCAACTCCATAGCGATAAAAGGACGCCCATTCCAAATTCCAGTATCATAGATGGTCACAATCGAAGGGTGACTTAAACGCCCCGCAGATTTAGCTTCGCTGACAAAAAGCTCTTGATAATCTTCTTGTTCAATTAATTCGTGCTTTAGTAGCTTAATAGCCAACATTCGGCCAATATCCGGATCTTCAGCCTGATACACCACCGACATGGCTCCACGGCCAAGTTCCTTGATGATTTTATAGCGTCCAATTAGCGTCAGCTGAGACATAGGTTGCCGATGGTTATACTAAGCGACTAAAAAAAGCACGATTAAAATTGCCAAAATACCAACCCCAGCAGCTGACAAAGCGAACCAATTGATGGGAGTTTTTTCTACCGTTTCTTGAACCGACTTTTCATCGACCAAGGTAAATAAGAACTCGGTATGGCCAATCAAAATCTTATCGCCGAAGGATAAGGTTCTGTCGGTAATTTTTTCGCCATTAACAATGGTGCCGTTGGAAGATAGTAAATTTAGAATTTTCCATTCGTTAGCATGAAAGGTAATTTGCGCATGCACCGAAGAAGCGGCAGGATCATAAATGGTAACCGTATTACCTTTGCCACGACCAATAGTATTTTTCCCTTGCTGCAAAATATACTGTTCACCAATATGCGGTTTAGTGGTCGCGACTAAGGCAGCTACTTTAGTACCATCGTTTTCTTGCTTTTGGATTTCTTCAGCAATCATTTTATCCACTTTTGCCGAATCAAAAACCAAGGTACCTTGCGGCCCAGCTTTATCTTCGCGATATTCTTTTTGCTTGTGAGTATTATTGGTTGGCTCGGATTTTTTATCGTTAGACATTCGCTACCTCTTTCTAAAAATGTTCAGCCAATCGCTGAATTTATTAGCCATTTCACTACCGGCTTTAAGCTCAGGCTCTTTGACCGGCGAGTTAATTAAGATTAATGATAGATTATCCTTTCCACCTTTTTTACATGCATATTCGATCAAGCGTTCTGCTTTAGATTGGTTATTGCTAGAGCTAGCTAAACAAGCACCGATCTCAGCATCACTAAGTTCATCGTAAAGACCATCACTAACCATTAAAATGGTTTCGCCAAACTTCCACTTACGCTGTAGTAAGCCAATATTGAGTTGGTGCTGATCCTCAATCCCTAAGCACTGGGTAATGACATGTCGCTTAGGATGAGTTTTCGCATCTTCAACGCTGAGCAAGCCCGCATTCACCAGCTTTTGGACCAAAGTATGATCTTCGGTTAGCTGACTTAAGGTCTGTTTTTGCGAATTCCACAAATAAGCACGACTATCACCGACCCAAGCAATATCATAGCTCAAACCTTTGTTGAGCAAAGTTACTACTGTAGCGCCACGATCTTCGGTTTCGTGGCGATTATAAGCTTTAATCACTGAGTGAGCCGAATGAACCGCTGTATCGAGATTTAAACCTTTACCAATAGACTTACTGACTTCATCCACCACAAACTGGCTAGCTTGCTCCCCTTGAGCGAGACCACCGACACCATCTGACAAGATCCATAAGCCCATTTCAGCAGAAGCGAATACCTTATCATCGTTATTTTCGCGCTCGATACCCTGATGGGAAAGCATCGCAAAATCAATTTTTGAAATATTAGAATGCGTCATCATACCTCCGTTGGAATCAGAGTGTATCCATTTGAAATTATTATAAATGTTAACCAAAGCACAATTTGAAATTTAGAATTGAAGACCCTGTCCTTGAAAAAGCTTGCTAAGGTCTACATATAGCCTATAATTCTTCGTTCTGGGGGGTGATATGGATTCGACGTGGATTACGAACCTCTAGGTGCATGTCGAGATGTTAGCGAATCTCGTAAAATCAAAGCTAAACTTTATAGTTGCAAACGAAGACAACTACGCTTTAGCCGCTTAATCGGCTAACTGTCGCCTCTGAGCGTTCTTGGTAGGAGCTCGACAGTCATTACAGGGACTAGCAGGTAACTGTGCTCGGCAGCCAACTGTGAAACTTTCCTCGAGATCGTCTAGCTAAGCCTGCCCATCGGCACAAGCTAGATTAAATTAAAGATGGAACTAAGCATGTAGAGCCTTGAGCAGAGGATTCACGGACGCGGGTTCAAATCCCGCCACCTCCACCAAGTCAAGTATTTTCAAGCGTTTCAGGGAGATACTACCAAAAGTGGTACTAAAAACTGGTACTAAACTGCCAGTCAGCCACTAAAATCTAAAGAGTTCTCCCCTATCTGGAGAACCAGTGAAAGGAAATAAATACCTCGTAAAGCGTGGCAATAAGTTCTACCTTAGGATGCCACTAAGCAAGGAGCTTAGCTTGGTACTAGGACGCAATGAAATCAAGCGTTCACTAAAGACTACCGACAAACCTAGAGCCATACTTAAAGGCTCACTGTATTATTACTTCACGAAGAAGTGTAGTGGACTAGACAAACAGTTAAACAATCAGCGTGACCGAAAGGGATCTTCGGTTGCCTCTTGTTGCTAGATTTATTTATCCACTTGGGACAATCTGTCTTTTTGACCTAAAGTATTAAACTAATTGCTGACTGCCTCAGTTGCGATATAGAAATGAATAACTCCATCCGACTCTTCCGAGTGAAAGTTAGCGCCATGGCTTAAATTAATTAAGTTGTTGTCTATTAACGTGCTTGGAATCTCGAATCCTGTTACTGCACTATCTTTAGGTAGCGCAAAGTCAACTTTACACAAAGTCTTCTTACAAGCTATATCCGTAAATCTGATATTCTTAGCTAATAGCGAATCGTAAGCCTCCGAGCTGTAGACTTTATCGTAGAATAAATTTCTAACTGCATCACTTTCAGCAGTAACGATATCGTTCTCATACTGGATAAAAACTTTGTTTTGGGACGCTTGTAAAGAGTCTTTATCTACCACAGATCTAAGGGCATCCTCATATATTTTATTTTTATCTAGTTTTGGTTCACTTTTTTTAGCTTTCAGGTCATCTTTTACATGTTTACTTTCGGACTTAACCGTGTCTTTTTTAATAGATTTTTGATCTTCATAACGACCCACATTAGCTTGAATTTGATCTTGAGGTACTTCGGCGATATGCTCGATTTTTGTAACAGAAGTGGCTTTTGAATTACTGCTAAAATAATAAGCAGCCCCCACTAGCCCAACTACAATAAAAGAGCCTATAATTATTTTTTTCATGTTATCTCCTAAATTAGGGCTACTTATTAATAGCCCTAACCATCAGTTAATATTAAACGATTTAAGGCTCTAAGTAATATACATAAGTACAACTACCGTTAATACATTCCTTACATACCCTGTATCCCGGGTACTCAGTACACTCAACAGATACAACGTCATGAGCATAAGCTAATTGCGCCCCTCCCATGAATAGTGAAAGAAATAAGATAACTGATGCTATAATGGTGTTGACTTTTTCCATTTGATTTCTCCTTAATTAAATTATTATTGCCATAACTGGCGTGAAACATATTAAAAGAAATTATCAGCCAAAACAAGAGTTGAGTTGCCCACTATTCAGGCTTTACTTGCAGGTGGTATCGAGTCGGCATTGCTGTTATTCCTACAGGAGTTAGTGGTATTCGCTCTGATCGTGTCAGAGCACGTTGCACTAAACAGTAAGAAGCAAGTAAATTATGGCGGTCATTATCACCCTTCAATTTAACCCTTAATCTTACCGACTACCCTAAGAACCTTCTTAAATAACCGCTTAGCGACTCTACGTCCTCTGCTAGTCAATTCCACGCTAAGGTATTCGAACAGGTCGTCTTTAGGTAGCTCCTGAAGTGTCACTAAGTCTGTCCTAAAGCTAGTCTTAGACAACTCACTAAATATCTTCAAATCACTTACACTTGTTCGGGGTTGAAGTTCAGAAAGGAACTCACGATTACTGAGCAACGTCTTACAGACTTCTGAACGAGCGATAATGATGAAACTCAAAGCCGAGTCTAACGTCATGTCACCACCTAGTTCGACTTTAAGTTTCTGTAGTAGTTTAATAGTGGCAATAGAGCCGACTAACAGCTTCTCTTCATCTGTCCTTTTTTTCATATGATAGCGTCCTTGCTGATGTTCTTATTTCTTTAGCTTGCCTACCATTAACTCAAAGTCACCCATGAAGTAACTCGTGCTGTTAGAGTTCCAGACACGCTTACCAAAATAAGATGATGATGGATGTTTAGGGTCAACCCAAAGGCATGAGTCGATGTTGAGCTTGTGAAGGACGAATTGAACTGGCTTAGAGTTGTAAGCAGTTTCTACGATGTTCTTAAGTGATGCTAAAGGTGAGCGCAAGGTGGTTGTTAAAGTTGTCATTATGTTATTCCTGCAAATTGGTGTTTTAATTTGTCATGATTTTGGTACGATAACTGGTACTAAATCTACGAGAACGACTTTAGGTCATTCCCTAAGCTCTTGAATTGTTTGAACTTAGGTTGAGCGGTAGGGTATCCCGCCACCTCCACCAAATAGTTTTAGCACAAAAAAGACGCCCTAGAGCGTCTTTTTTACTTTTAAATCAAAGTAATGATTACCAGGATGGCATTGTCGTAGGTTCTGATCTTTCCATCTTATTCATCTTGTGCCGTAAGATGGTGCCGCCTTCATAGACTACCCGCCGCGCTCGGTTCATAGAACCCAGCGGCCGATGCTCTGGTAAAGAGTGCCAAGCAGCAAATGACAGCTGCTCCGCGACCATTAAGTTTTTATCACTGGATATATCTTGAACCGGAATTTCAATGATAGCCACTCTTATCGGTTTAGTGTCTGACTCTTTCCACTCAACAGTAGGATCTTCAATCGGTTGTTTGTCAGGATCTTTTTGCACCTGTACCAAAAATTCAAACTTAACCGTTTTGTTACTAATCGTATCGATCATTGCTTCCCTTAAATAGAGTGGCCCTAACTCTCCTTTAGGTTTTTTATTACTACTGCCAGTTATCGGCTTTGCCGAAAACTTAATTGCATTTGGCCCTAAGCGATAAGGGGTTTGACTCCAGTATTGAGCCTCAAAAGGATTATTAAAAGGATTCGCAGCCATCTTTTCTGCTATCGTTACAGCTTGAGGATTTTTTTTGGCGAAAACTTTTAACTCACCTTCTAAATCAGCAGTTTTTCCTGCGCTCGCCGCAGAAACTACTCGCTCCGTTTCGATATAAGTTTCAAGATCAGCGACAAAAAAGGTTGGAAAGTTAATCATCACAAAATCTTGCGTCTTGGCATCTTCCATACCCTTTAGCAACTTCTTGCCTTCCACCCCAAGCAATTTTATCGCCATACCATGCGGCTGCGCTTCGGTGTCAGGTTGAGCCAGTTGACTCGAGGCTGAAAAGCGGATTACCGCATCAAAACTTTTAGGCTCTGCAAAAACGCCGTATCGCAGCTCATCAGGCAAATCATCCACTACCTTAAACTTAGCTTTTACTAAACCATGAGTTTTGGCATGTGCATCCCTTTGCACAGTTTCGCCTTCACCATAACTGCGGCGCATGCGCTCTTCGGTGATCAAGCGGATGGAATTTATTAGCGCATCTTCGTTAGGTTCAATGACCTCCGTTGCTAGACCTATTTTTTTTTGGAACCGTAACCATCGCCGTCTTTGTAAGCATCGCTGGCATCGTACCAACCCTTGTATTGCTTGTTAAAGAAACTATCATCCTTCCAAGCCTCGACGGGATTTTCGGGGCCTCCGTAGGGAGTAACCTGCCCTTCTTCATTCGGTAATGTTTTTAAATATTCAATAATTGCCCAACGTTCTTCTTCGCTAAAAGCACGACCAACCACACCATTACCGAGCTTCTTATTTTCAAAAGAGTGACCCGCATTGGAAGAACCGATGTTGCTAGTATCAACTACAAACTTTCCTGACTTACCGCTAGTATCAAGTCCCATTTTTTTGGGGTCATAATCACGTCCGTGATAAAAAGTCTTAGGACGCTCTGCTGCTGGCAACAATAAATCGTACATAGTAGGTACAGAGCTGTTATGCAAGTAAGGCGGCGCTGCCCATAAACCATCTAAAGGCGAAGCCTTGTAAGATGGCGCTGGCGGTGCAGGATCCTTGCCGGAGACATAGTTAGTGGCGGACAAAAACTCTTCTTCCGAAAGGTTAAGTTGCTTAAGATACTTTTTGGCAACGCCATACTTCATAGTATCTTGCAAAACCATTGACGGAGCAGCCTGTCCGCCGGTATAAGGTTCCGGCAATATATCGGACATAATACCAGCCAAGAATTTTGGTCTGCTATCCAAAGCGCCTGATTCAAACTGTTGCGGATCAGTTCCCACATATTCTTGCGGCACCACCGCATTCTCAATAAAGCGTTTACCCATTTTTCGAGGGTTCGACCAACGGTGCGGATAAGAGGAGTGGCATGAAGCACAATTTTCTTGCACCAAAGTCTTGCCTTTCATCGCTAACTTTTGATCTATCTTTCCTAGAACTTTCTCCGGCCATTTTGGCGGAGCTAACTCGCGCAGCCAATCTTCCAGTTCAATTTGACCTTTTAGGTTCACCGTCGCTTCGTACAGCTCACCTTTGCTTTTATCTAAATTAACGCGCACCATAGCGCCCAGCGACTCGCCAAGGTTTCGATAGATAGGGTTATCAAAAACTGCTGACCATTGAACCCATGCTGACTGTGGGGCATTCCAAACCAAAGGGGATTTGGTGGGTGCCATAGTCATTTCAACATTCTCAGGAATTTCTAAATAACCACCCACTAATGTGTTGTGGATCTGAGTTAAAGCATCCATTCGACCGGGACCAAAACTGTAAGGACTTTGATTAATTTTATCGCTGTAATAATCTAGATATTTGCCGATAATTGTTAACTCTTCGCGCATCTCTGCACGCGTCATATCTACCTCACCTTCAGCCCGGTCCATAAGGCGATCAAGCTTATCTTCATCGGCCAAAGTCGCCGCCATCGCTTTACGAATTTCTCGCGCATAGTTGGGCATACTGAACATATGATTAGAACCGCCATCAATCCGGATCTTTTTACCTTTATAAAATAACTGACCGTTGTGACAAGCGGAACAGGTAAAACCCACCCATTCGCCTTTAAACATTCCATCCTTAACGTCAATCTTAGCCAAACCAATCGGCAAGCCTTCCGGGTTTAAGTTAGGATCTTTTTTGTTCGGAATCAAACCCACTTTTTCAGTAAATTTATCTGAAGAAATCAGCTCACGGCTATCCGCCTGCTCTAAATGGATGTAGAGATGATAAGGCAGCATCGCTGTACCTTGCGAAGTGTGATAATAAAGCTGTCGCATTCTATCGGACCAGCCTTGCTCTAAATAAATAATCTCGTCACTAGCACGAGAGGTTGGAACTAGACCAATGAAAAAAAGCAGCGCTAGACTACAACAAACTGACTTTTAATGGTGACGCGACTTCAGTAGAGAGACTTTTTTCCCCAAATACCTTGATAGATCTAAAAACATACCCACTCCTTTAGACTTGATGCGCTTATCTGTGCAAAAAACGTACAATATCAATATAATACATAGGTTTTTTTATACAAGAGAAAGCTAGTGGGTTTTCAGTAGACTCGGATAAACTGTTAACTGAGTCTCACTTGAGACTTGAAGGTGGCGTGAAGAAAATGTGCACAAAAGGATAACATCGAAACGCATTATTTGAAAAACACTGGCATCATCCTATAGCAGTAGTTTCTTTCAGACTAAACTCTTCAACCGCCCCATCAACAGCTTTTAAATAATCAGCTAAGTGCTGGCGATTGACGTGTTTTTCCCAATAATCTCGCGATTGCCAAACTTCGTGAATAATAAAGTAACTTGGATCACCATTGTCTTGGTATAAATGATATTGAATACAACCAGGCTCTGCTTGGCTGATACTGACGAGTTGCATTAATTCTGATTTGACTAATTCAACCTCATCTGATTTTGCTTTGATCTTAGCAAAAATGGTTAATCTCGACATTCACCTCTCCTTTTATAAGTCAAACGAGTTCAGCAATGATCTTATCCATGGCTTCAATTAATCGCTGCGCTACAGTGGCATCGACTGCATTAGAATGCGGCTTAGCAAACTGCTGGGAATCATTATCATAATACTGGCCTGAGGCGCTGGCAAATTCATCCGATAAAGCCGCGCGCTTTAAGATTTCCGCGCCAATGTTAATATCACTACCAGCGATCCCAAATCCTTGCTTTACCATATTGCTCGCCAACAAGGAGCCAGGATTAACTGCAATGACCGCTGCTTCTGGTGGCGACTCTAATCCAAGGGTTCGCGACCAACTGGTTATCGCTACCTTGCTTTGCGCATACACATCCATATCGTTTAATGCTCGCTTGTCACCAACCAAAGCCGCAAAGTCCAGCGGCGCTTGGGCTGCCGAAGAAAGATTAATGACTCGGCTAGATTCGGTTAAGATTGGCCTTAATTTTTTCGTTAGTAAATAGGGAGCAATACAATTAACCACAAAACGAATATCTAAGCCATCCTGAGTAATCGGATTCTCTGACTTTAAAACGCCAGCATTATTTATTAACACATCCAAATGTTGGTGCTTTGTTAATACCTCATCAGCAAAAGAGTTCACTCGCTTTAAATCAGATAAATCTGCTAGATAAGTGTCTAATTGAACATCAGGATTATCGGTCAGTAATTTCTGTTTAGTTTCCAGCAGTTTTTTATCGCTGCGACCATGAAGTAGCAGATGATGCCCTGCTGCCACCAGCATTTTCGCTGTGGCGAAGCCAATTCCATCAGTCGCGCCGGTAATTAAAATTGTCTTGTACACTATAATCCTCTAGCGTCTTTCATGATATGCCATGCTACTAGTCGATAGCATATGGTTGGTTACTAAAATTAATTTAATCAATCTTATTAAACCTTTTTTAAAGCAACCTTGCCAGTAACTTTCATCATGTAAGTTACTATCTAGGTATAGGGAATTGCTCAAAACTTCGAATAATCCTCATTGATATTATCCAAAAAAAGGAGGCTTGCGCCCCCTTTCCGGTTGTCAGGATCTCCCTATCTCACTTGGTTGCCACTCGTTGGGAAAATGTTTTATCAAACCACTCTTTGATCATATCTTTCTCATGAGCCAGCGGATCACGAGCTTTTTGATAAGACTGGATGTTATCTTGAAAGGATATATCTTTTAATTCAGCACTACCAGACTTTAGTATCGCACCTTGCGAATCTGTCAACTGGTATTCAAGATCCATCGTCGGGAAATACACTCGTTTTACAACGCGCATATCTCTGGGAGAATTTAAACCTTGGGAAAAACCAGGTAAAACCTCGCCCGCCAAGTCCAAATCTGTTACCTTTATAGATAACTTTTGCCCCTCTGCTAATCTCTTAGAAAGCTCAACTATATATGCTTCCAACTGTTTTGTTACCTCAGCTTGAAACTTTTTCTGGCTTTGCTCACCGCCATCAATATCACTATAGTTATCAGGGTTTTCCCAAGTTACGCTAACATCAGCATTAACATTCGAAGTGCCGAGTACAACCAATACAATACTCGCAATAATGGTCTTTTTCATAATGACTCCAAAATTTTTGATTCAAATACTTGAACAAAAATAGACTACAAAAGTGACAAAAAATTAGTTCTTGTTGCTAACCCTTGCCAAATAGTTCATTAAATCCCTTCTATTGCTTAACCCCTTCAACCGAAATGGTTAACTCTACTTCACTGGTGGATGGTCCTAGCCTCTTGGTCAGATCAAGACCAAAATCTGCAGGTTTAATGGTCGCTGTTGCTTCAAAACCCTGACGATAACCACCCCAAGGATCTTTACCACCACCAATCGTATCCACCATCACTTCAACTGGCACAGTGTTACCGAAGAATGTCAGCTCACCTTTCATTAAACCGCCTTCGTCGGTCGGCTCAAAACTGGTACTTTTAAAAGAGGCTTGAGGGTATTTTTTTACATCCAAGAAGTCACTGGAGCGAATATGTTTATCTCGTTCAGCATGATTAGAGTCCACACTATTCATATCAACAGTCACTTCTATCGAACTCGCTTCAGGCTTTGCTGGATCGTAATTAAAACTGCCAGAAAAGTCGTTAAAACGTCCGTAGAGCCAACTGTAACCTAAATGCTTTACCCGAAACTGCACAAAAGCATGCGCACCTTGAGTGTTATCATCAATTTTGTAAGTGTCGGCAAAAGCAGCCTGTGGTACGGCTAGACCCAAACTAGCACTAGCCGCTAATGTCATTATGGTAGATTTAACAATATTCATTTTAACTCCAATTTTTTTGTTAACTGAGTTTTCGACCAAGCATACGGCTGAATGTTTCATCTTTATCGATAAAATGATGTTTTAGAGCGCCCAAAATATGAAGTAATACCAATCCTATAAAGCCGTAGGCAACATATTTGTGAACCGTACCAGAGAGATCGTCTTTATCTTCTAACTCTAGTAAAGCAGGAACTTCGAACCAATTAAAAACCTTTATTGACTCGCCGTCGGCGGTGGAAATCAAATAACCGCTAATAAATAATACTAATAAGCCGACATATAATAACCAGTGAATAACTTTCGCTAAAGCCCGCTCCCATATCTGATGACTTTCTAAGGGGCGAACTTTTGGCTGAACTAGTTTTATCCATAATCGAAACACCGTTAAGAGCATTAATAAGATACCAAAACTGCGATGCCAATGAGGCGCAGTTTGATACCATTTATGGTAATAATCCAACTCCACCATCCATAGCCCCAAAGTAAAGAGACCAATTACCAAAATGGCACTCGTCCAGTGCAACAGTTTTATAGAAAAATCATAGCTGCTTTGTTCAGATGCCATACGCTACCCTTTTCACGCTTTAGAGTTAGTCTAACAAAACTCAAGTGAAAATCTAAGCCAAAAAAAAGCTGCCGAAGCAGCTTTTTAGTTTTAGGCTATTCGCCAATATGTTTGTCTAAGAACTTAAGCATCTTGTCATATAACTCAACTCTATATTCTACTTTCTGGAAACCGTGGCCATCTTTTTTATACAACTTTTCATAAGGCTTACCCGCCTCTTTTAGTTTTTCTTCTAAGAAATAGGCGTTTTCAATGGGAACACGAACGTCTTCGGAGCCATGGACAAGAAATAATGCCGCCTTCAATTTATCTACATGGTACGCAGGGGAACGTTCTTTGATTCGTTCTTCGTCATTAGAACCAAGCATCCATTTTAAATACCGCTCTCCAGCTGCTCTATCATATCGAAAACTGTCAGCTTCATCCCACTGTAGCCTAATCTCATAAATCCCAGCATCTGGAATCGAACATTTATACAAATCAGGCTCTTTCACAACAGCTTGCAAAGCAGCATAACCGCCATAACTCACTCCATGAATACACACTCGCTCCTTATCCGCATAACCTTGATTGATCGCCCAAAGTGTTGCATCCGTGAGATCATCTTGCATTTTCGAACCCCACTGCGCTCTACCCTTTTCTCTGAACTGTTTACCGTAGCCACCTGAACCTCGGAAGTTCAGCTGAAGTACCAAGTAACCGTTATTGGCAAGCAGTTGCGCTCTTCTATCCCAGCGCCAATCATCTTTAACTCCGTAGGGGCCGCCATGCGGGTAAACAACTAGTGGAAGATCTTTTAACTCTTTGCCTTTAGGTATGGTCATCTGCCCATACATCTTCAAGCCATCTCTAGCGGTTAGAGTAAAGGGCTCTACTGTAGCCATTTCTTTTGGCTTGATATGTGGCATTGAGCTGCCAAGGTACTTAGCCGAATTATTCTTTCGATCAAAAATATAGTAGTCACCAGGGTTTCTATCACTACTAACTCTTAGAGTCGCCATAGAACCATCACTAGCATATGAGCTGATAGTAATATCTTCGTGCTTAAAACTGGCACGCAGGGATTTATGGAAGTTTATTTCTTTCTCATTGCCAGGCTCTTGAATATAATAGTAATCAGGATATCCAGCTTCATAATAAGCAGCTATTACCTCACCATTGGGCCCTTTTACCGCACCTAAAATATCGACATCAGGGTGACGGAATAAAAACTTGATTTTTTTGGTTAAGAAGTCAAGTTCAAATAAACCCAAGACACCATCATGATCTAGATCGTGATTGGATACAAAATAAAACTTGGTGTTGTCTTTATTAAAGCCAATAGTGCCAACAGACGGCATAGTTTTTCTAGAGGACGGTAAAGAGAGTAACTCCCACTTATCATCCACTCTAAAATGTAAATAAGAAACATCATCGTCATCATTATTTTTGTCAACGGGATCGTATTCAAATGCCGCTCGGGCAACATCCTTAGTATCTAATGAAATCGATCGAATGACTGAATTCGAGGAGCCATGAGGCTTCGGCGAGCCGGTAATGTTACGTAAATTTCCGCTAAACACATTCATGCGATTTAATTTCATCCCACCTTTATCGGTAAAATGATACTTACCCACTAAAATATGCTTGGGATCCTCAGGAAGCGGCGATAAGATTCTTAAATCCGCCCGTTGGAAGTGCCATAATTCATGACGCTTGCTACCGTCAATATTCCCAGCTACAAGGCGCGGCGCAGTATTTTGACCATCTAACCAACCCGTTTCTTTTTGGTTAATCATCACTAATCGCTCATTACTTGCCCAAGAATAAGAAACAATTTCACGCCCAGCCCCATCGGAGTTAAAAGAAGTTTTAATCTTTTTGGTAGCTAACTCCATAACCGCTAACCGATCTTGATCTTCTCTATCATCATCATAGGTAAAAGCAATATGCTTACCATCTGGGGATATTTTGAAGCTATTAAATTTGGACTTTTCGGCAAAGCTTTCCAATGTAACTTTATCTGCGGAGAGAGCTATAAAACTGATAGTTGTCAATAAAATTGAGAGTAAGTACTTCATAATAAAAGAATTTCCATTTATTTGATTATATATTTTTCTAAACGCGAACGTAGAATACCGTTTAAATTAATAAATTAAAAGTTTAGTTTTGTAGCGCTAATTTGGCTAATACTTGACCTACAGCAAAATTAGCAAAAGTGGCGGTTACATGGGTTACCGAGCCCATGCCCACATCGCAGGCCATTTTTAAAGCGCGTTCGCTATCGGGCTTGGCTTGAGTAATGCTGCCGTCGGGCATGGGATAGACCGCTTGTTCGGTCGAGTAAACACAGGGAACTTGGTACTTTCGTTTAGGATTTCTCGAATAATTATAGTCGTAGCGCAAAATAGAGCGGGTTTTTGCCAGCAGCGGATCGTTATGCGTGCGGGTAATGTCGGCAATGCCTACTTGAGTCGGATCAATTTTCCCACCAGCACCGCCAATACAGATCAGCTTAATTTTATTACTTTTGCAATGACGGATTAGCGCCGCCTTACTGCGGGCACTATCAATGGCATCAATCACATAGTCAAACTTATGGCTGATCAATTCGCGCGTATTTTCGGGTTTAAGCAAATCTTCAATGACCGTTACTTGGCAAGCTGGATTAATCTCTGCAATACGTTTAACCAACACTTCTGCTTTGCCCATCCCAAGAGTTGAGTCAAGCGCTACCAGCTGGCGATTGATATTGGACTGGCTTACTTCATCAGGATCAATCAAGGTGAGACGGCCTACCCCAGAGCGCGCTATAGATTCCACCACCCAAGAACCAACACCACCAACGCCAATCACGCACAGATGACTTTGCGCGAACTTATTAAGCGCTTTAGCGCCATACAGTCGCTCAATCCCGCCAAAGCGTAATTTATAATCAATGTCGCTCATATCGCATCGTTAAGAATAAAAACGAAATTATAACAAGAGTATTGAGCACAAGTTAGCCCTAAAAAGTATCGTTATTTGCGATTTATCACTTTCTATTTTGAAGAAAATCGCTACAATGCGCCAAAATTTTAGCAAGGTATAAAAAATGAACACATTAAAACTGGCTTCCGCGGTAACTTTAATTCTGGCGAGCGCTGCTGCAAGCGCTGATATTCTCGGGGTTTACGCTGGCGCTAAGCGCTGGAATTACGACCTTGATGGAACCGTCCGTTCTGGTGGCAACAATATCGATGTCAATCGAGATTTAGGGCTAAAGGATGATGATGCCAACATCTATTATCTAGCGTTCGAGCATCCGCTACCATTCCTACCCAACATTCGGATCCAACAAAATGAGCTGGATGGTAACGAGAATGGGATTGCCAGCCAAGACTTTAGTTTCCAGTCAGGCAGCTACCAAACTGGCGATAGTGTCGCGACTCGTTATGA
The DNA here is from genome assembly GCF_023706045.1 of Kangiella sp. TOML190. Lineage (NCBI taxonomy): Bacteria > Pseudomonadati > Pseudomonadota > Gammaproteobacteria > Kangiellales > Kangiellaceae > Kangiella > Kangiella sp. TOML190. Next base: position 1,402,973 of record NZ_BQYL01000001.1, on the reverse strand, counting down.
TTTTAGTCATACCGACTACACCCTCTACTATGAGATTCTGGATAACTGGGTCAATTTAGATCTAGGGTTTAGCGCTAAAGATTTTGACGGTTTTGTGGATATTCGTCCTGATGGCCAAGCTATCCCTGCTCTTGATTACCGCGTTAATCTTTCGGGTACGGTACCGCTATTATATGGCCGCGCCCAGTTTGATCTGCCTTTTACTGGCTGGAGCGCAGGTGGCGAGTTGCAAGTAGGAAAATTTGATGATGACGATTTAACCGATGCTAGCGCTTATGTTGCCTATGAAGGTGACTCTGGTTTTGGCTTTGAGTTGGGTTATCGTCTTTTTGAATTGGAATTCGATGATTTTGACGACTTATCCAGCGATCTAACTATTGATGGCTTTTATGCGGGCTTGAGTTTCCACTTTTAAACCATCTAGAGTACAGAAAAGGCCAAAGGTGACCAATTTATGTGTTAGCTTTGGCCTTCTCGTTATCCGCTCGCAGAACTTTCCGTTCTCGATACATCAATAGGAATATCAACAGCATTGCTGGAATTCCTAACAAAGCGGAATAAGTGAAAAACCCAGGATAACCCCAGTTATCAATGTTAACACCGCTAAAGCCGCCTAAAAACTTTCCGGTTAAGGTCATCAGCGAGGTAAAGAGAGCATATTGGGTCGCTGTAAACTCCTTATTAATCAACATGGCAAAATAGGAGAATAATGTCCCCATGGAAAAGCCCCCCGCCATATTGTCCGCACTAATCACCATTATCAGAAAATTCAGATCTTTTGGCTGAGTGGACATATAAGCAAAAAGTAAATTGGTAACAATGACTAACGTTATTGCGAGTAATAGGCAATTTAAAATTTTCATCTTATTAACTACATAACCGGCGATAAAAGCACCTACAATAGTCATTACCAACCCATAAACTTTGGATACTGCCGCAATCTCAGTTTTGCTAAATCCCATATCGTCATAAAAAACATTAGCCATAGTGCCCATCACGATATCGCTAATACGGTAAGTTAAAACAAAGGCTATAATCGCAATCGCCCACCATTTATAACGTAAAAAGAAATCTACAAGTGGTGACAAAATCGCTTTCACAAAATACTGAAAGCTTATATTTGAGCCAACTTTTTGCTGGGTTTGTTGGTTGGAAAAAAAGCCAAGCAGCTTGTTCGAAATACGCTGTTCTAGTTTTGACTCGCCAAGAGGTTCGTCTTTATGTTCTGGCTCAGGTGATAGCGACCAACCAATAATTCCTACTAGCATACAAAGTGCCATAATTTGGTAGCTCACTTCCCAAGAATAACTTTCCGCTAATAGCAAAGCCCCTGCTCCGGTTACGATCATAGCGATCCTATATCCCATAATGTAAGTCGCAGCTGCCGCACCTTGTTTTTTATCATCGTTAGACTCAATTCTAAAAGCATCTACCACAATATCTTGTGTAGCCGCCAAAAAAGCCGTGATAAAGGCAAAAACAACAACTTTCATGTAGCTGGTAGCTGTGACCTCAGTAATTGAAATAGCAAACAAGCAACTCATGATCCCGAGTTGTGTCACCAGCAACCAGCTCTTTCTTTTGCCGAATAGCCTTCCTATGACCGGTAGCCTAAAGTTATCGACCACTGGAGACCAAATCACTTTTATCGAATAGGTCAATCCTATCCAAGAAGCGAAACCGATTTCGCTTCGCGAAACTCCGGCATCTTTTAACAATAAAGAAAAGGTTCCAAAGACCAGTAAGTATGGGATCCCGGCGGAAAAGCCCAGCAACAACATCCGCAATACTTCCGGTTGGAAGTAAACAAAGTTTTTAATTTTATGGAGAAATGGTATCTTTTGATTATTCACTTTTAGATTTTGTCATCATTTTAATGATTTCTATTCTCGGAGCTGGCGCTATCGGCCAGTTACTAGCCCATAAATTAACTGATGCGTCTATTGATTGCCAGTTTATTGTTCGTGATCGCGCCAATTACTCCAATGATTGGCAGCTGCTTGCAGGTGAACAATCGATTAGCCGTCAAATCGGGCAAAGTAAAGCTACTGATTCAGATGTTTTGAATCTAGTCGCCGTGTGCGTTAAAGCGCCACAATTACAGCAGGCATTACAAAGTATCGCACATCGATTGGACGACAAGAGCCAATTGATCTTATTTCAAAACGGTATGGGACACGAGGCGATTGCCGAGCAGTTTGTCGCTAAAGACCATATTTATTTTGCCAGCAATACCCATGGCGCTTTTGTTAACACTTCGAGCAACCACCAATCTTCACAAACGGTGACCTACGCTGGCGTTGGCTCAATTGAGCTGGGCGCACTCAAGCCCCAAGCTGCACCTGCTTGGTTTGAATTACTCAAACAAGCAGAGCTCAATGCCCATTGGCACCAAAATATTACTCACATCTTATGGCAAAAGTTGCTGATTAACGCAGTGATTAATCCCCTCACCGCCCTGTATCAATGCAAAAATGGCGAGCTACTAAGCCCTGATAAAAAGCCGCGCTTATTGGCTTTAATCCAAGAAAATCAAGGTTTTGCCAAACAGATACAACTCAGTTTTAGCAAAGCCCTGAAAGACTTGGTGATCCGAGTTATTGAGAATACCGCGGACAATTTCAATTCCATGTACCAAGATGTAAATAAAGGGATTGCAACGGAAATCAATGCGATCAACGGTTATTTGCTCGACCAAATGGCCCAGGCTGGATTTAAAGCACCCCATAACTGGCAACTCTGGAGTGATTTCCATATCAGCTACCCGCCGCAAAAAGCTAAAGCTGTAGAGCGAGCAAAAGGTTTTGATCCTTTGCAATACCAAGTCACCCAACAGGCAGGAACTGAGCGCCCTTTTACTGGAACTTATAATCAACATTCGGAAACTGGCGATTATTTATGCGCCTGCTGCGATTCCATTTTGTTTGATAATCAAGGTAAGTTCGATTCACACTGTGGCTGGCCAAGTTTTGATAAAGCCAAGAATAACAAAGCCATTGCTTATCGCGACGACTTAAGTCATGGTATGAGCCGTACTGAAATTCTATGCGCCCAATGCGGCAGCCATCTTGGTCATGTGTTCGATGATGGGCCAACCGAAACTGGACTGCGTTTTTGCGTAAACTCCGTCAGTTTGAATTTCAAAAAATAACCCGACAAAACCCCTGAGAGCAATTAATTAATGCGACCACTCTTTACCTTTAGCCTGATGAGTATCTTATTGTTACTATCTGCTTGTAGCCATCAGTTTCCTAACTCAACTCAAAATCCCCAAGGGCCGTCAAGCCACCAACGACATGCAAACTCATACCCTACGGGTGATATTTCGATAACCGAACTAAAAAATCATCCTAAGTTTTTTAAACATCACCAAACAAAGCTCGATCAAAAGGCCGTTCAGGCATTAGCTGATATTAAACAACCCATTGAAATTATTAGTTATTTTGGACTTTGGTGCCATGACAGTCAGCGTGAAATTCCGCAACTACTCGACTTATTAGCAGCAGCCAATAACCCTAACATTCAGCACCACTTAATCGCCTTGGATCTAAAAAAACAGGAGCCAAAAAACCGCCAGCAAATGGATCGAGTGTTATATACGCCGACCATTATTGTGCGCTTAAACAATCAAGAGCTAGGGCGTATTGTAGAAAGGCCTAAGCAGGATCTTGCCACAGATATTGTAAGTTTTATTGAAGCGGCTTCTCTGTAAAACCGATGCTCCATAAAGCATAGCCATAAAGGCCTATTGACGGCTAAAGTTTTGGCCGTATCTTTTACCTCTTATTTTCTACGTCGGATCCAAGTTTGGTAAGCACCTAAAGCAGCAGCCGCTTCAGTTGCTGCTTGCCGCGACAGATAATAGCCCAAATAAACTCGATACCAAGTTTGGCTACCTTTATTAAAACTTTCAACTTGCGCTCCTGGCACTTGTTTCCTTAAACGCTCAGCTTGGGCTTGTTGGCGAAAAGCCCCTATCTGGATAAGCCAATCACCCTGTTTATTTTCAGCGGTTGTTAAAGAAGCGTTATCCTCTGCGGCAGTTAGAGGTTTAGGCCGGCTTTTTTGCAAAGTTACTTCCTTAACTGACTCTGAAACTCCCAAATCATCTAAGCTCTGTTCAAGAACGACTGGCTCAACGCTTGATTCTGGTCTGATTATTGATTGTTCTGGTGGCAACTCTGATTCTGACGGCAGCTCTGGTTCAAGCGCCGGTACCAGTTTCAGTGGCGGCTCTGAAGCAGGCATTTGCGACGCTTGTTGCTTCTCTAGGGCTTGTCGAGAGTCGGCGCAATTCCAGCTTCTGGCAGTTTTTTCGGCACAATACCACCAGTTAGATTTGGTTTGGGTCTCTTGGCTAAACTGCTGACGGCTACTACAACCACTAATAAGCAGCATCAAGCCAAGGGCAAGCAGCATGCTAATAAGGTTAATTAATTTCAAATTTAACAAATACTTAGCTAAAAAGTAGCTGTTAAGCTACCGATTATTAATACTAACTTCAAGTTTTTGCTCTAGTAGGTGGCACCAAGGCTTTTGTCAGAAGCTTGATAAGCGCAGCAAAATTAGTGATGATAGCTTCCTTTAAATCAGTATTAAAATCCTGCACGGAGATATCAATGGGCACTCCTATTTCAGCCGCGGCATTAGACACTTTATTTAACGATGCACGCACCTACAACGCTTGGTCGGACAAAACCATTTCCGATGAAATTCTGCATCAATTACATGACTTGGTCAAAATGGGGCCAACCTCAGCAAACTGCTGTCCGATGCGCGTGGTTTTCGTGAAATCTGATGAGGCAAAACAAAAGCTCAAACCTTGCTTAATGGAAGGTAATGTCGAAAAAACCATGACCGCACCCGTATGCGCCATTATTGGCATGGATATGGAGTTTTACGAAAAGTTGCCGCAGTTATTTCCGCACACCGATGCTAAAAGCTGGTTTGTCGGTAATAATAGCTTTATCGAATCCACGGCTTTTCGTAACTCAAGTTTGCAAGGCGGCTACTTCATTATGGCCGCGCGAGCTTTGGGCTTAGATTGCGGTCCTATGTCTGGCTTTAGCCCGAAAAAAATTAATGAGACTTTTTTTGCTGGCAGTAAAATCAAAGCAAATTTTCTGTGTAACATAGGTTATGGTACGGAAAAAGATCTGTTTCCTAGAAGTCCGCGCCTAAGTTTTGACGAAGCTAATTCAATCATTTAGCCTTCTTTATGCTTCTGAAGCATTTTATACACTGCACACAATAATAATTGAGGAACCCCATGCCCGATAATCAAGATGAATTTATTTTCGAAGATCGCAATGAACAAGAACCTAAGCCACAGGCTCAATCCAGAATTGTCTCGCCAACCCGCGGTTTTTATTGGCTGGAAAAAGCCCTAAGCGATATTGTAATCCCCCATTTTGGTAAATGGTTTGTCGCTGGCCTGCTCTATTCGGTACTACTGAGCGCCAGTCAAGTTTTACACCCTTACGCAGCCATGTTGGTTAATTTGCTCGGCCCGATTTTTATCGCTGGCGGCCTTTTAGGTGCGCATCAGCAAAAGCAGTCCCAGCAGGCTCCAAGTAACTATCAGTTTTTTAGTGCCTTTACGCATATTTCCAAGCTGCATTTAGTGCTATTAATAGTGGTGCAAATCGTAATTTTCACGGTTTTCACTTACCTGATGTTCAATGCCATCGGCGTCGAGGCATTACAAAGCATCGATTGGCAAAAAGTTCAAGCACAGCAAGATCAAGCTTACCTGCAACAAGTCATGTCACAGCTATTACCCTATGTTAAGTGGGTGATTATTTTTGGTTTTTTCTACAGTCTTTTAAATTGGTTTGTGATCAGCTTGATTGTTTTTAGTGGTCAGAATGTGTTCGCCGCACTGGCTAACAGTTTTATTGCGGCAATTAAAAACATTGGCGCGGTGTTAATTTTTATTATCATTACCATTGTTATTGCGCTAGTTCTCGGCATTATCTTGTCGCTGATTATGGCAGCCATATCTCCCCTTGCACCGCAGATTATTTCGCTTGCCGTTTCAACTTTATTAACCGCTATTATTATGCCAATTATCGCAGCGATACTTTATGTTAGCTACCGCGAAGTCTTTTTTGGTGAGATAGAGGCCTCAAGCAAAAGTTTGTAGCCGCTTTGCCATTGCCTTAAACCTTGGCTTAGCTAGCTCATTGCGTCACCTCCTCAAGTGGGCGGGCAATGGAAGTGCCCGTTGTGAGTGACGCAAACAAGCTTCAAATGCTCGTCTCTTGCTTATAGTTGAAAACATTGACTGCCCGAACGCTGTCGATTTAGTTAATATCTGTATACGAAGTATCATTTATTTCAATGGCAGAATGAATAGCTACCATAGTGTTTCGACACCTTATTATCAACAAACTCCATAAAGTCATTATCAAATTAGCCTTATTATCATCTTTTAAAATATAACTATAATCTACATTTCATTGTAATAGTACATACAGGAATTGATTATGGAATACAGAGGTTTTACGACATTTAAAACTAGTAATGACCAAGGGGTGCTAACGGTAACTTTTGATTTTGGCTCAGTTAATGTGCAAGGACAGGAAATGTTGGCTGATCTAAATAGCCTTGCCATGAGATTGGAGCGAGATAGAGACACTAAAGTGGTTGTATTCCAATCGGCGAACCCTGAAATTTGGGTATGTCATTATGACACCGAGTTGCTTAAAGATATGTCAACGGAAGCAGTTTCTCGCGATGAAGCACAACTTTTGGATCTGCAATCGGTTTGCGAGCGGATCAGCAAAGTACCTCAAGCAACTATTGCAAAATTAGAAGGCTTTGCTCGCGGCGGTGGCCATGAACTTGCCCTTGCCTTAGACATGAGATTTGCTGCTCGTGGTAAATTTAAGTTTATGCAAATGGAAGTTGGCATGGGTATTTTACCTTCCGGTGGTGGAGCTTCTCGAATGGCAAGGCAAACTGGCCTAGGGCGTGCACTTGAAATCATCCTTAGCGCTCGCGATTTTGATGCAGATGAGGCTGAAGCATACGGTACTATCAACAAAGCGTTAGAGCCAGATGATATCGGCGAGTACGTCGACACCTTGGCAAAACGAATTGCTCAATTCCCAGCAGAGTCTATCAATGCTTGTAAACAAGCCGTGTACGAGTCTATAGATAAGCCAATTGACGAAGCCTTAAAAGCAGAAGCCTACTGGCTATACCAAGCTACTAGCAAAACGCCTGCAATCAAACGTTTCACTATCGCCGATGAGCAAGGACTGGAGCACGATATTGAGAACCAAAGAAACTGGAATGAACTCGTGATGAAGGTTCAAGAAATTAATTAATGATTAAAACATCAAGTGAATGCTGTGGGATACTTCCCATAGCGTTAGCGTAGGAATTTAAATGACAAACATGGTTATCACATCCAAGTTCCCACCTTTGAATAACGGCTATAACTCCGTGTTTAAAGGTAATCAATTAAGCGTCGGATTAGTTGTGCCACTAGAACAATACCAGTCTAGCCCTATTCCCAGCATGAAGCGCCACTTGGAAAGAGTTAAACTTGCCGAGGAATTAGGGTTTGCTTCTGTTTGGTTAAGGGATGTTCCTTTCAATGTGCCTAGCTTTGGTGATGCTGGTCAGCCTTATGATCCTTTTGTATACCTTGGATACCTTGCCGGGCAAACCAGCAAAATAGCACTTGGAGTCGCCAGTATTGTACTACCTCTAAGACACCCAGCTCATGTTGCCAAATCTGCAGCAAGTGTGGATGAATTATCTCAGGGTCGGTTAATCCTCGGCATTGCTTCTGGAGACCGGCCAGATGAGTATCCGGCAACTAATCTTGATTATCATGATCGTGGAAAACGTTTTCGAGATAGCTTTGAATATATAAGAAAAATGCAGGATATCAATCCACGCTTTACTAACCAATATGGCTCCTTAAATGGCAGCATCGATATGGTCCCGAAACCTGTTGGTAAGGAAATTCCTATGCTAATTACAGGTGGCAGTCAACAAAGCGTTGAATGGATTGCGCAAAATGGGAATGGATGGATGCTGTATCCTAGACCAGCTGATTTACAAAAAAAAATCATCAGTGAATGGCGAGAACTGATTGAAGAAACTCACTCTTACCAGAAGCCCATAATGGAGCCTTTGTACGTGGATTTATCAAAAAATCCTGATGAAAAGCCTACTCCTATTCATTTAGGCTTGCGACTAGGAGCCAAGCATCTAGCTAACTATTTAAGGTTAAGGAGAGACATTGGCGTTAATCATGTCGCGATTAACTTGAGATTTAATAAGCAAGATACTGAAGAAACGATGCAGCAAATAGCATCAGAAGTATTGCCTGAAATAACATAAAGGAAAAGCAATGAGTAAAACTATTTTGATCACTGGCGCCACCGATGGTATTGGCTTTGAAACTGCTAAGAAGCTAGTAAAGCTTGGGCATACCGTATTATTACACGGTAGAAGCTCGGAAAAGTTAGCAGCTGTTGAAGCAGAACTCTCTTCTTTGGGCAAAGTTGAAACTTACAAAGCCGATCTTTCTGATTTAGAGGCGGTTACTCAATTGTCTGAGGCAATTGAATCCAGCCATAAATCACTTGATGTCCTATTAAATAATGCTGGAGTTTTAAATTCACCAAGCCCTACAGCTAAAAATGGTTTTGATATTCGCTTCGTCGTAAACACCTTGGCGCCTTACTTGCTTTCAAAAAAACTATTACCATTACTTACTGCCGACTCTCGTACTATTAACTTATCCTCAGCAGCGCAATCTCCTATCGATCTAGCAGCTCTGAAAGGAGAAAAAGGCAGTAACGACAATATGAATGCTTATGCTCAAAGCAAGTTAGCAATAACCATGTGGTCGAATGGCTTAGCCAAGGTATTAGGTCAGTCAGGGGCTCAGGTGATTTCAGTTAACCCAGGATCTTTACTTGCAAGTAAAATGGTTAAAGAAGGGTTTGGAGTGGAAGGAAAAGACTTAAATATAGGTGCAGATATCCTGGTTCGTGCAGCTCTATCCGATGAGTTTGCAAGTGCTTCGGGCAAATACTTTGATAACGATATAGCAAGGTTTAGCGATCCACACCCCGATGCGCTAGACAGTGAAAAATGTCTTAATTTATTAAAGGAGTTAGACTCTATATTAAAGCCCTATTAACTTACCTGAGACTCCCAATAGGGAGTCTCTCCAAAAAACTCAACCATATAATCGATAAAGCTTCTAACCTTGGGAGCCAATAATCTTGAGCTAGGATAAAGCATCCAAACATCCACTTCTGACACTAGCGGATAGTCTTTTAACAGTTGAACTAACTCACCTTTATTCCATTGTTCATAAGCACACCAAATGGAACATATGGTAATTCCAACACCTTTAATACAAGCGTCTCTAATGGACTCACCATTATCCACCACCAAAATAGGCTTGGTTTTGATTTTGATTTGACCACCATTTGGATCTTCAAATGACCAAGTATCTATTGAGGAAAGGTTAATACAGTGATGATCCAATAAATCTTCAGGTCTTTGCGGCGCTCCATATTTCTCGAGATATTCAGGGGAAGCACAAATCACTCGCTTATCATTGGCAATTTTTCGCGCTACGAATGAAGAGTCATTTAACTTTGCATTTCTTATTGCGATATCAAAACCACCCTCGACCATATCTACCATTCGGTCACTTAAGCTTAAATCAACTTTTAACTCAGGATACTTATCTAAAAAGCCTTTAAGGGCTGGAATAATATGCATTCGGCCAAAAGAAGCCGATACAGCTACTCTTAAAGTTCCTCTTGGTAATACGCTCCCCGAACCTACCGCTGCTTTAGCTGCATCAATGCTAGCTATAACTTCTTCAGCATGCGGCAATAAGGCCAAACCCTCTTCGGTTAAAGACACTTTACGTGTCGTTCGATGCAGCAGCTTAACTCCAATCTCATTTTCGAGCTTATTGATATAAGAACTGGATACCGCGGCTGATAAACCCAACTCTTTCCCTGCTTGGCTTATGTTATGAGTAGTAGCGATTCGAACAAATAACTTCAAGTGCTCAACATTCATTATCAACAAAATCTATATTTTAAATATAGTTATCAGGATATTATCATTGATGGGGTTGGTAAATATAATTTATGAAATAAATTCGTACATAGGTAATTAATATGAAAGCCATGGTGATTAATGCATTTGGAGATAGCTCTCAATTTACAACAGCTGAGGTTGCTCAGCCTGAGGTGGAGCCCGGGCACATTGTCGTTAAAGTAGCAGCAACCAGTGTTAACACGGTTGATACCATGATCCGGCAAATGGGCACTGACCTACCTTTCGCGCCAGAGCTGCCAGCGATACTTGGAATGGACTTTGCGGGAACCGTGGTTAATGTTGGTGAAGGTGTTAGTGGATTCAATATCGGTGACGAAGTTTATGGTTGTGCTGGCGGTTTAGCGGATCTAAAAGGCTCATTAGCGGAATACATGCTAGCCGACGCTAAACTAGTCGCTCATAAGCCCAAGACCTTATCCATGAAAGAAGCTGCAGCTTTGCCACTGGTTGGAATTACAGCTTACGAGGGTTTGATCCGAGCTGGAGTTGGCGAAGGTCAAAAAGTTTTAGTTCATGGTGGCTCGGGAGGCGTAGGACACATAGCGCTGCAATTAGCTAAATATTTTGGTTCAGAGGTGTATTCAACTGGCGGCGGAGCTGAGCAAATTTCAGTTATTGAAGAACTTGGCGCTACTGGGATCAATTATAGAGAAGAGTCTGTTTCAGATTACGTTAACAAACATACCAACGGCAACGGCTTTGATCTAGTTTATGACTCAGTTGGCGGGCCAAATATCGCGAATTCTTTTGAAGCTGCAGCTTTGAATGGTCAAGTGGCTACAACCGTCTCTTTAGTTGAAATGGACTTATCCGCGGCTCATTTCAAAGGCTTGTCGTTGCACGTGGTATTTATGCTGATCCCTATGCTGCATAATTTCAAGCGAGAGCAGCACCAACACATTCTTACCGAATTGGCTAGGATTGCCGATGAAGGCAAGTTAAAGCCTATCGTGGACAAAGTTGACTTCCAACTTGAAGATATTGGCAAAGCTCATGATCACCTATCAAGCGGTAAAGCTATAGGTAAAGTGGTGGTATCCATTAGTTGATAAGAGACTTCTTTATAAGCCATTAAAAAGAACAAGGGATACAATTTGACCGAATCAAATTGTATCCCTTTTTTAATTAGGTTAGATGCGTTTGCACCCTAATGGCCTTTCAAATGCTCCTCAAATAAATAATAAATCCGCTTATATTCATCCAACCAACTTGATGGTTCAGTAAAACCATGGGGCTCGATAGGATATATTGCGGTTTCAAAATACTGAGTTTTTTCAAGCTCGATTAAACGCTGCACCAAACGCACCGTATCTTTAAAAAACACATTATCATCGACCATACCATGAGCAATTAGTAATGGCTTATTCAAACCTTCGGCAAACTCGATTGGGGAGCTTTTTTCATAAGCTTCTGGGTCGATATAAGGCGTGTTTAAAATATTCGAGGTATAACCATGATTATAATGTGCCCAATCGGTTACTGGACGCAAAGAGGCGCCCGCAGCAAAAGCTTCTGGCTCAGTAAAGAGCGCCATGAAAGTTAAGAAACCGCCATAAGAGCCGCCATAAATCCCGACTTTGCTGCGCTCAACATTGGCTTGGTTGGCCAACCAGTCGGCACCATCCATCAAATCCACCACTTCAGGTGTGCCCATTTGGCGATAGATTGCTGTGCGCCAATCACGGCCATAGCCTTTCGATGCTCGAAAATCCATATCCAAAACCACATAACCTTGTCGAGTCAAAAAGGTGTGGAACATAAATTCGCGGAAATAACCTGACCAGCCTTGATGGGCATTCTGCAAATAACCGGCGCCATGAATAAAAATTACTGCCGGATATTTTTCAGCACGATTAGCATCAAACCCTTGGGGCTTGTAAAGTCTCGCGTAAATTGGCTGATCCGCTTCGCGCGACGGTACTTCGATAAACTCCGGCTGTACCCAGTCGATCGAGCTAAATTGACTGGAAATCGTATTGGTTAAAGGTTGCGCTTTAGTGCTTGCTAAATCCGCGGTTAGATCTTTATAAAAAAGCTCCACCGGACGCGTTGCCGTGGAATGGCTAATCACCACTTTTTTACCGTCATTGGACAACCGATAATCGTTCATACCACCCAAATCGGTAACGGCCTCACTAGTATTATTGGCTAAATCCACCCGATAAACTTCGTAAACCCCTGGATGTTTTTTATTAGCGCGATAATACAAATACTTTTGATCATTCGACTCTTGCACCCGATTGACGATAAAAGCACCTTTAGTCAGAGCTTTAGCTTTTTTACCTTGGGTTAAATACAAGTGGCTATAACCTGTTTTTTCCGAGGTGAAATACAGCGTTTGATTATCCGACAACCAACCAAAATCGTTAAAATCCCAATCGTTAACCCAAGCTTCATCCCGCAAATGATCCCAAGATTTTAAGGTTCCATTTTGTGGTTCAATCGCCGCGATCCAACGATCTTTATTATCGTCAGAGTAAAGCATCACCGCGACTTTAGAGCTGTCGTCAGCCCAAGAGACACCATTGTTCGGGATCCAATCAAACACCGCCAGCCCACGGTTACCTTTTCGTGGCTTATATTCGGTTTTATTACGTTTGGCGGTTTTTTTCTTAATCTCTGCTAACGGATCATCCTTAATCATCGGCAACTTGTCATAACTCAAGGTTTGCTTCTTACCGCTGCTTAAGTCCAGCAAATACAAAGTTTCATTGCGCGGCTTAACAGTGCCGACCAAAGCTCGAACCTTTTCATTTTCCACATAGCCGTCAGCGGTCACAAAATGCGGCATATTATCCGCTTTATCCTTGGCTTTGCGTTTTGGATAAGTACCGACCAATAAATAGCGACCATTTGGCGATAAGCTCAAAGTATGTAAGTCCACTTTATCGCCTAGATACCAGCTTTTAGGTGCATCCACCTCGATAGCTTGCAATAAGTCTTCACGGCTTTGCTTTCTGATTTCAGCGTGCTTTTGCTGTTTTTGAATATAATCGAAATAGCGACTTTGCTGCGTTTCTAGGTAACCTTCGGCTTTTTTCTCATCGGGATCTTTTTTCAGTTCCAAGTCAGCAATTTGCTGAATCAGTCCAGTGTTTAGATCGATGGCATAGAAATCATGACCAACGCGATAAGCCACTTTGTTATTGCCAACAAACTGCGGCCTAACTTCGCGATCATTAGTCCTCGTCAATTGGCGCAAATCACCGCTGGACAAATACTTGACCCAAATATCGCCCATGCTGCTAAAGGTTTTTAAAGTTCCGGCCGGATTAATCACGCCTCGTCCAGAATCAAGGGTTACGCTATCTTTATCAGCGACTTTGCTTGATTGGGTAGTATTTAAATCCAGTTTCCAAACTTGTGACTCTGGCGAGCCTTGGATCTTTTGCGAATAATAAATTGCTTGACCATCATCGCTAAAATAAGGATTGGTTGGCGCATTACCAATCCAATCAGGGTCGGCCATCACCTGTTCCAGAGTTAGCGTAGTGGCTTGCTCGCTAGCTTGCGCCGATGGGTGAAACAGCCCCAGCGCTAACACGGAAGCGGCAACCGCTAGGCGCGCCGCTTTAGAAGATTGATGTAAATTCATGGACATATCTCAAAGGTTAAGGGCCAGTCCAACTAGCCTTGGTTCTCATTCTGCCCCTAGCTTACTGCGGTAATAGCGCCTGTCAAGAAAGAGCCAGTCACAGAAACATCAAGTTACGCTTCTAATCATTTGAGATTTTTGCCTGAATAAGTAAGATAGTTGCTCTATTTCGTCAATAACATTTCCAAATTGCGAGAGTTCCTATGAAAAAAACGCGTAATTTTACCAGTGCCAGCTTAGCTTTGAGCAGTTTATTGCTGCTTAGCGCTTGCGACTCTGGCGATAACAAAACCAGCGCCGAGAAAGCGGCCCCGGTTGAAAAACAACAAGCTGAAAAACCGCAAGCAGCGCCTATTAACGATAACTTTGCGCAAGTTTACGATAGTTTCGATCTTGCCACTTATAAGCAAAACGTCAAAATATTAGCTTCCGATGACTTCACCGGCCGAGAGCCCGCGACCGAAGGTGGTAAGAAAACCACCGACTTTATCGCCGAGCAATTTAAACAAATGGGGCTAAAGCCCGGTAACGGCGACAGCTATTTTCAACAGGTTCCTTTAATCAGCATCGAAGCCGATCCCAATATGGAATTGACGCTAGGTGACGCCAAACTCAAGTATTTCGATGAGTTTGTGGCAGGCACCAGTAAATCGGTTGAAAGCGTTGAGCTTAAAGACTCCGAATTAGTCTTTGTGGGTTATGGTGTCGTCGCGCCAGAATACGGCTGGAATGACTATGCTGGGATCGACATGAAGGGCAAAACTGCGGTAATTTTAGTTAATGATCCTGGTTTTATGACCGAAGATCCTGAATTATTCCAAGGCCGTACCATGACTTACTATGGCCGCTGGACCTATAAATACGAAGAAGCTGGCCGCCAAGGGGCAGCTGGTGCCATCATTGTGCACGACACTGCGCCAGCCTCTTATGGTTGGGGTGTGGTTTCAAACAGCTGGTCGGGCGCGCAGTACCAGTTAGCCGATGCAGGCGATGAGCCAAAACCTGATGTGGAAGGCTGGATCACCTTGGATAAAGCCAAAGCCTTGTTCAAGGCTGCTGGTTTGGATTTCGAGCAAGAACAGGCCAAAGCACTGACTCGCGACTTTAAGCCAGTTGAACTTAACCAAACCGCTTCGGTGAATTTTAGCAATACCATAAAGCATTCTGAGTCAGCCAACGTTATCGCCACTTTAAAAGGTAGCGAAGTGCCACAAGAGCATGTGGTTTACATGGGGCATTGGGATCACTTGGGACAAAAAGCGCATTTTGAAGGCGATCAAATCTTCAACGGGGCAATCGATAATGCTACCGGTATTGCTGGGATCATCAGTATTGCTAAAGCTTTTACCGAAGTTAATGTAAAGCCAAAGCGTTCGGTGACTTTCATGGCGGTAACCGCCGAAGAGCAAGGTTTATTAGGCTCTAAATATTTTGCAGCCAATCCCACCGTTGCTACCAACAACATCGTCGGCGCTTTTAATATCGACAGTATGAACGTAAGCGGTCGAGTCAATGATTTAACCGTAGTTGGCTTTGGTAAATCCGAGCTAGAGCAGTATGTTACTGATGCTGCCAAACGCCAAAACCGGGTAACTAAAGTCGAAGCCGATCCAAGCCGCGGTGGCTATTATCGCTCCGATCACTTTAGCTTAGCCAAAAAAGGCGTTCCTGCTATTTTTGCTGGCGGTGGCTCTGACTTTGTGGAAGCGGATAAAGCAGCCGCAGCGAAGTGGAATGCGATGCGCGGCAAATGCTATCACCAGTTGTGTGACGAGTATCAGGAAGATTGGAATTGGCCAGCGGCAATGCAAGACGTCAAAATCTTATTCGAAGCAGGCTATAAACTGAGTATCGATGATCAATATCCGAACTGGTATCAAGGCACTGAGTTTAAGGCTATTCGTGATAAGGATCGCCAATAAATTTCGTCCGTTTAACCCGCGGTCCAAACTTATTAAAACCGGCTCAAATCCTAGCCGGTTTTTTTATGCTCGTAATTACCTAGTTCTAAATTCGCTAAGATTTTGATTTGTTTGATTTTTATCAGTAGGATTATGGCTAGGAGGAGTCACTATGCGGACAGTTTTACGACCCAGTTTAAAGCTTGGCTTTATGTTAGTCATGTTAATGGCCTCAAAGCTGTTACTGGCGCAGCCTCATGCAATCAATCAACTTCCCTATACCTTAGATAATAACTGGCAAGCCTGTGTTCAAAAAACCTTAGTCGACTCTCTGGACTGCCGCTCGGTTACCCTACCTGAAAAAATTGAAAAGCAATTCCCAGATTTTGATGGCTATATTTTTTATCGTAATCAGTTTCAAATCTCAGAAGACTTATCCAAACAATCCTTGGGGGTCTACATTAAACATTTACGGGATAGCGATGAATTTTATATAAACGGCATTAAAGTGGGCACAACTGGTCAGCTGCCAAATGATTTTAAAAAAGCCACTCTTTATTCTCGCTACTACTTTATTCCTGGCCATTTATTACAAACAAACTCCCTCAATACCATTGAAATTAAAGTCTTTAATCATGCCCGCTTTGGCGGCATTATTAACCAGGCTCCGACTCTAGATACTGCCGAAAGTCTAGCGCACCGAATGCGCACGCCCGACAGTTCGATGATGTTTTATATCGGTATTTTCTTACTGATTTTTTTGCTGCAATTGTTTTACTATTTTGCGCAAAGGGATCACAAAGAACACCTCTATTTTGCCTTGCTGGCTTTTTGTTATGCTGGCTATATTTTTACTTACACTCAAGCGGCTTTACATTCAGGCCTAAGCATTAATATTTTATTCCGGGTTAATGTTTTTATTTTCGGCTTAATGACCATTGTTTTCTGCTTATTTATTGCAGAATTTTTTCGTTACCAACGCAAGTGGTGGCTAAATGCCATTTTGATCCTTGTCGCAATCACCAGTCTTATCAGCCTAATCCTACTACCGCTAGATTATATGTACCATCAGGTGATCTTGCTGGATATTTTAGGGATTGGATTATTTATTCCGTTGTATATTTATCTGTTTTACCGCTCTATCAAAGAAAGAATGCCGTATGCCAAAACTATGGCGCTGGTGGTTTTGATCCATCTGGTTACTGTTATTATCGACATAATGATTGATTTGCACATTTTGCCACTCTTCTTTAAAGGTATTGCCGGCATGATTTCACCAATTTCCATCATGGCATTGTTTATTACCATTAGTTTAATTCTAACACACCGCCATTGGCTCTATTACCGCCATGCCACCTACGATTATTTAACGGATGCTTTACGGCGCTCAGCCTTTATGGAACGTTTATCAGAAGAGGTTCCGCGCAGCCAACGCCTAGGAAAACCTTTACTGATTGCGCTTATGGATATCGACGATTTTAAACAAATCAACGATCAATATACGCATGTCTCTGGAGATCAGGTTTTGCGCGAACTTGTGCGTCGAATTCGCTCAGAACTTCGAGAGTTTGACCTACTCTCTCGCTATGGTGGCGATGAGTTTTGCATGCTAGCGATGGTGCAAGATGAAGCCGATGGTATTCGCCTACTAAAGCGCATTCAAGAAGGTGTAACGGCCAAACCCATTAAGCTCAAAGGTGACGAATCGATAACGGTTTCCTTAACCATTGGCGCTTGGGTTTCCGATCCCGACGATACTATTGATGTGGATGAGTTGGTTTCCAAAGCCGATGCCATTCTAGTGCAAGGAAAAGCTGCGCAAAAAGGCAAGATCCACATATAGTGACGTTAATGGCTCTGAGTAATAGCACTCAGTTACCGAAAGGCTTTAGGTCACTTTAGCTTTGCGAATAAGCCGCGCAAACAGTTTTGGGAAAAAGCGCTTCAGATAGATGGCATTGGTCTCTTTGCCACCAATATAAGCTTCATCTTTACCGCTAAGGTAAGCCGCAATCATTTTTTGCGCGCACACCTCTGGAGCCATGCCGTTTTGCTGTGCCTCATCCATGCTATTTTGCTCGCGACCATCAGCTAACAAAGCTTTATAGGTCAGGTTAGTTTTAATAAAACCCGGATAGATACTAGTAAATTGTAGTCCGCGATCGCCTAGTTCCGCTCTCAAACTATCCATATATGCCGTAATCGCATGTTTAGACGCAGCGTAGGCAGAACGTAAGGGTGTGGTAAACTTCCCCACCAAACTGCTAACCGTGATAACGCCACCTGTTCCCTGCGCTAACAGGTGTGGCAGTAAAGCTTGGGTTAAAGCCACGGTGCCAAAATAATTGACTTCCATAATTCGTCGATGCACCTCGATCGAAGTATCCGCGACCAAAGCCCTTAAACTTATTCCAGCATTATTGATCAAAAGATCGATGCCGCCAGCTAGTTTCACTTGCTCCTTAACCAAGGCTGTAAAATCTTGGTTGTCCGCTAAATCCAGCGCCAGCAAGCGATGTTTATCCGAGTGGCTGCATTGATTCAATACTCTTTGCAACTCTTCTTCTCGTCTAGCTGATAAAATCAAGTTAGCGCCTAAGTCGGCGCAATGATAAGCCAAAGCTTCGCCAATTCCGGAAGAGGCGCCTGTGATCCAAACGGTTTTGCCCGATAAACTCATAATCAATTCCGATTAACCTTATTCAGCTATTTATACCTTAAATCAATTGCTCCGACCACTGGCCAAATTCAGCCTAGCAATTTCCTTCTTACCAAAGCATCTGCTATAAAAGTTGCAATTTTGATAATTACTAAACTTTTAATAAGAAAAAAGGTACTCCATGTCAGACAGCATTTTCCAAGACGCACTTACTCGCGTTAGAACAATTGGCGAAAGCGCCAAGGTAAGCCCCGAAGTTATTGAATCCTTAATGCACCCGATGCGCACCATGACAGCCTCTTTGCCGGTACGAATGGATGATGGCTCCACTCATTACTTTACTGGCTATCGCTGTCGTTATAACAATGCGCTTGGCCCAACCAAAGGCGGCATTCGTTTTCACCCAGATGTGAATTTACCCGAAGTTCAAGCTCTAGCCTTATGGATGAGTATCAAGTGCGCTGTGGTTGGCTTGCCCTATGGCGGTGGCAAAGGCGGCGTCACGGTCGATCCGAAAAAACTATCGCGCATGGAGCTAGAACGCTTATCACGCTCTTATGTGCGCCAAATGGCGGACGTTATCAGTCCTGAGCGGGATATTCCTGCGCCAGACGTTTACACCAACGAACGAATTATGGGCTGGATGATGGATGAATATGAAGCCATCACTCGTAAAAAAGCACCTGGCGTTATTACTGGCAAACCCATTAGCCTTGGCGGCAGCTTAGGGCGTGATGATGCGACTGGCCGCGGAGCCTATTTGTGTATTTTGGAGCTGGAGCAAAAACACAATTGGATCCCTTCGGATATTAGCGTGGCAGTACAGGGCTTTGGCAATGGCGGCTATCATGCTGCGCGATTGTTACATGAACGCGGTTACAAGGTAGTGGCGATTAGTGACTCCAAAGGCGGTATTTTCTCGCAAAACGGTTTTGATGTACCCAGTATCTATGAAGAAAAACAACGCTCACGTCAAGTTCGCGCGGTTTATTGCAACCACTCGGTATGTGAGCAAGTCGAACATCAGATCTTGAGCAATGCAGAGTTACTAGAACTAGACGTTGATATATTAATACCAGCAGCACTCGATGGCGTAATTGGGAAGCATAATATTGACAATATCAAGGCCAATTATATTGTCGAAGTAGCGAATGGCCCCGTACTTTCCGATGTCGATGACATACTGCATGAGAAAGGAATTCATGTGATCCCTGATGTCTTAGCCAATGCTGGTGGGGTCACCGTGTCTTACTTTGAGTGGGTTCAAAATCGCTCAGGCTATGCTTGGGAGCTGCAAGATGTGCATGAGCGCTTAGGTAAAATTATGTCCAAAGCTTTCAATGACATTTGGGATTTGGCTAAAGCAGAAAAACGCAGTATGCGTAATGCAGCTTATACGGTTGCAATGCGTCGAATTGGCCAAGCGATCGAAGCGCACGGCACCCGCGATTATTTCAATGCGGATTAAAAGCACCTTAACATCAGATGGCCCTGCGGCTTGGCCGCAGCTTATAATAAATTAGTTTGCTAGCAACGGTTGAAACTAGCGCTGCGGGACAGAGAATCTTTAGCGATGACTCTCTTGCTACAGCATAAGAAATTTTAATAAAAGATTTCGTCTTCGGAGTCGTCGTTAACTTTTGACAGTAGCCATTCCCTAAAGGCCACAATTTTGGGTCTGTCATGAGAATTTTCTGGACAGACCAAGTCGTAAGAAAAACCGCTATCCACCACTATATCAAAAGGCGCAATTAAACGACCTGATTCCAGATCCATTTCGGTTAACACGCTATGCCCCATAGCAACCCCTTGGCCATGCCGAGCAGCTTGTAGCACCATACCCGAATGGCTAAATACAGGGCCATGTTCTAAATCAATTCCAGCTATATCGGCATGTTTTAACCAAATACGCCACTCGTCGGTGGAGATATCGTGAAGCAAGGTATGATTTTTTAGATCTTCCGGTGTCTGCAAGGGCTTTTTATCCAATAACTGGGCTGCACAAACAGGGGTTAAATGTTCTTCAAACAAACGATCTGAGATAAGTCCATCATACTCGCCCTTGCCATAATAAATCGCAACGTCTACATCCTCGCGAACAAAGTCGACTTCAGTATCTGAAGCTTTGATCCGAACGTCAATATCTGGATAAAGCTCGTTAAATTCTGCTAATCGCGGAACTAACCATAGAGTGGCGAAAGTAGGAATTACGCTGACGGTTAAAGAGCCGGTCGCACCTTTGGCTTTGACCTGCTCGGTGGCATTAACCAGCTTTTCAAAAACGTCTCGAATTTTAGGCCAATACAACTGACCTTCGTCAGTAAGCAATAACTTTCGGTTACGGCGAATAAAAAGCTGTACCCCAAGAAATTCTTCCAGTGCTTTAATTTGATGGCTGATAGCCGCCTGAGTTACAAACAACTCCTCGGCAGCTTTAGTGAAGCTTAAATGACGCGCAGCAACTTCAAAGGCACGTAAGCTATTGAGCGGTGGAAGTTTTCTAGGCATAGTCTTTACCGTCCTTCAAGTCATTAGTTTTTCTAATCCTACGCATTAAAATAAATCGTTTGAAACTCATCAAACCACTGGTTAAAATTTGCACTAAGTTTTAGGCGGAAATCTTAATTTAAATATTTGCTTGCTATAACGCATTGATATTTAAAGACTATAAGATTTCTCTAATATAGACTAACTAAGTCTTTTATGCATTAAATAAATGCCATTTTGACAAAGTTAGGCCTAAAAGATCAAATGCTTTATAAAGTTTTTTAATCAAACATTGATTCTTTGGAACTTTATCAAGAATTTGAGACTAATTTTGAGTTTTGTCCCTGAAAATGGATTTTCTTGTAGTTAGTAAAGTAGTTTTTTCATAGATTGACTCCTTAATTAGCGAAACTGACATTGTTGATATACCTACCCCCATTTGGTTTTATGTTCAGATTGCTAATAAATATGGCTTGCATGTTGCAAGCCTTTTTTTTATCTTGCAAAAAACTTTACCTTAACCGCTTATGCCGCAGTCTCACACTACCTACTCGGTTTTTATGGTTCCGCCGCAAGATTTTTGCTTCAACGAGCAAACGGGACAAGATAACGAATTTCAAAACACCAGTGAGCTAACGCCGTCATTGGTGCGTGAAGATGCGATGGCAGAATTTAATCACATGGTCAACATTCTGCGGGATAATTTTATTGAAGTGCTGGTTCTTGGCAAAAGCGCCGATACCCCTGAGTTGCCTGACGCTGTCTTTCCCAACAATTGGTTCTCCACCAATCGACAAGGGCAGCTGACTTTGTATCCCATGAAAACTGCCAATCGACAAGCAGAAGTACGGCCGCAAGAATTAACGCAATTGGCGCAAAGTCACGGCTACCTAGTCAAAAGCAACCAAGATCTCACTTCCCGCTCCAAAGCATTGGAAGGTACCGGCTCTATTATTTTTGACCACAAGCATAGCATTGCTTACGCCGCCATTTCGGATCGCTGCGACCAACAGCTATTCACTGACTTTTGCAAAAAATCGAGTTATCAACCAATCGCTTTCCACACACAAAGTTCCAGCGGTAAACCTTTTTATCATAGTAATGTGATGCTCAGTATTGGCGAAGCTTTTGCCGTGGTGTGCAGTGAAGCGATTGCTGAAACTGACCGTCAAAAAGTCTTATCACAGCTTAAAGTGGCCCATAAACAGATTATTGATTTGACGTTCGAACAAACGGAAAAACACTTCTGCGCTAATATTTTACAACTCAGGAATAGCCGCGGCGAATTGATTATTGTAATGTCTGACTCTGCTTATCAGGGCTTTAGCAAAGCGCAAAAAGAGTTACTAAAACTGCATGGCAAGCTGGTGCCTTGCCCTATCAACACCATTGAAAGCATTGGCGGCGGAAGCGCTCGCTGTATGCTGGCGGAAAATTTTCTCCCTAAACAGTAGCAATAAAAAAAGCGGCTTTTGCCGCTTTTTTTATAACAATTTGAGCACTAACCACCGACAACAGCGCGCATCATAATCGCTGTGGCGATAGCGCCAACCGAGCCGACCGCATAACCCAAAATAGCTAACAAAACACCAACCGGCGCGAGTGACGGGTGGAAAGCCGAAGCTACTACCGGCGCTGAGGCAGCGCCACCAATATTTGCTTTGGAGCCTACCGCCACAAAGAAATACGGCGCTTTAATCAGCTTGGCCACAATAAACAAGATTGCGACATGGATAATCATCCATAACAAACCAATCAAGAAAATTTCATAGTATTCAGGGATTTTAGTTAAATCCATACCCATGCCAATAGCAGCAACTAACACATAAATAAATACCGAACCAATCTTCGATGCTCCTACGTGATCTAATGTTCTAGCCTTAGTAGTCGATAAATACAACGCAGCTATGGTAGCGGTAATTATCATCCAAAAGAAAGAACTCAACATTCCAACGTTTGTAAAAAACTTAAATAATGTCTCACCTTTTGAGGTAAACCCTTTCAAAAAGTCAGGCATAAAATTACCAACCGTATGTGACAAAGCAACCACCCCAAAACCTAAGCCTAAAATCATCATATAATCCGTTAAGGTCGGAATTTTTTCATTTTCTTTGGTATATTTTTCAACCGTAACTTTTAGTTCTTCAATACTGGAGTTATCCGCTTTTAACCAGTGATCAACGGAATCGGATTTCTTAATTAAGAACAGTAAAATCACCATCCAAATCTCAGCCACCAAAACATCCATCACAGCCATTGCAGTAAACAGATCTTTACTGACATCATACAATACTTGCATAGCACCTTGGTTAGCCCCGCCACCAATCCAGCTGCCGGCAACCGTGGCTAAACCCGCCCAAATTTCTTCTCCTTTAGGCGCATCAACTCCTATCCCCACCCATTCAGGAGCAACAAACGCGAAAAATAATACGGCTAAAGGGCCTCCTATAACTACACCGACTGTTCCAGCAAAAAACATTGCAACAGCTCGCCAACCAAGCCCAATAATTTTCTTAAAATCTATGCTTAAGGTTAGTAAAAACAATGCGGCTGGTAGTAGAAACCTAGAAGCTATATAGTAAATGTTAGTCTGACTAGATGGATCAAACAAACGAAAGTCATCCCAAAACACTGTATTAAGCAAACCCGGTACAAAATAACATAACAATAAAGCTGGGATATGCTTATAAAAACTGTGCCAAAAGCCTTGTTTACGACTTGAGGTAAAAAAGATTAAGCCTAACACCGCCATAATCACGCCAAAGGCGACCGCATCCGATTGGATTAAAGCTACTTTCTCAGTAGTTTCAGAAATTGCCATTGAATTCCCCTTAACAGAAAATTTTTAATTGTTTATTTAATAAATCCGATTTTACGAAAAAAATAATTGAGTTCCCATGCAGGTCCTACTAACAGGAACTGCAGATCTTTGAAAAAAGATGGCTTTTTACCTTCGATATGATGGCCAATAAACTGACCTATCCAAGCAATCACAAATACCGTCAGAGCAATTTGCCATACGGCTACGGATACGTTTTGTTCCAGCCAAGCGGTGAACCATAGCATGAAAAGCGCCATCAGCAGCATGGCTACAAAGATTTTAACACCAAAACTAATATAAAAAAGCATCGCGATAGCCATAAAAATGGTCGCCCAATTAAGCCAAGGGTCTAACTCAAAGCTTAGCGCAAGTTGCTGCATAAACTCTGGGACCGGAATGATCCATAAAAAGGCAATCACCGTCCACATAATGGCCGGAACGCAAATCCAGTGTAGCAATTTATTAGTCGGATGCCGGTGGCTTTCGCTATATTCGGCTATCCACTCTAAACCATTTTTCATACTAGCCTCTCGATAAATTTCAATGAATCATAGCATATTTTTTTAGCCTTTATCGATTCGCTGTTCCAGCTCCTATCACGGCTACAACCTTGATCTCGAGTAACATTTCCGGCCTAACCAATCCCGAAACACCAACCGCTGTCCAAGCGGGATGGTTTTGCGGAATGAAGCGCTTTTTAACTTTAGCAACCTGTCCAATTTGGCTAATATCAATATGGTAACTAGTGATATCTACGATATCCGCCATACTCGCGCCGGAGTCTTGCAAAATACGTTCAATTTTCTGGAAAATTAATTCGGCCTGCAGCTTCTAGCGACTCAGGAGCCTGGCCAGTTTTCGGGTCAGTACCGACCTGACCGGACAACCACAGCTGATTTCCGACTTTCACAGCTTGGGAAAGATTCCAATTATCATAGAACCATTGGTGCTGCACACTATTAATCAGCTGTTTATTGGGCGCTGTCGACTGACAAGCGGCTAAAAGAAAAAAGGATAACAGCGGAAAAGTAAATTTATGCATAAATGACTCCTACTAGTTTGCTAAAACCATCATAAATATGATACTTATATCCCTGCAACCAAATTTTAACCTATTTATTTATAACATTGAGGGGGATCTACCATGGGTATGATGAGCGAGTTTAAAGAATTTGCCATGAAAGGCAATGTAATGGATATGGCGATTGGTATCATTATCGGCGGCGCTTTCGGTAAAATCGTTAGCTCTTTTGTGAATGATGTCTTGATGCCTCCATTAGGAGTGTTATTAGGCGGCGTTGACTTTAAAGATTTATCTTTTACCGTCCAAGAAGCCGTCGGAGAAACACCCGCTGTCACTTTAAATTATGGTAACTTTATTCAGACCGCTATCGATTTTATTATCATTGCCTTTGCAATCTTTACGATGGTCAAAGCGATGAACTCGATGAAGAAAAAAGAAGAAGAGGCGCCAGCCGAGCCGCCAAAACCTTCTAAAGAAGAAGAGTTATTATCTGAAATTCGTGATTTATTGAAAAGAGACTAGTTGATTCGATATGTTAAGGGTAGCTTGATGCTACCCTTTTTTATGGAAGAATAATGGAAAAATTAATAAAAGATAATAACCCCCCTTCTATTTCAACAACGCAAAAGCGAAAAAAGCTCATACCCTTATGGATAAAAGTATTTGGCTGGCTTTTTATGCTTCTCGGGGCTGGTTCAATTTGTCTTTTCGCATACTCGGCTGTAACCCAAAGTCCGATTAGCTTACAACTCTTTGGCCTAAATTATTATGGTACCAGTTTGACTATGTGGGGAATCATCATTACTGGTTTGATGGTCATTTACGGCATATCAGCGTTTGGGTTGCTGTTCGCACAAGACTGGGGCTTCAACGCAGCGGTATTTTGTGGTTTTTTAGCCATAATCATTGGTTTATCGGTAACTTTGATGTCTGGCTTTAGGTACATTCGCTTAGAGCCTTTTATCGCGGGATTGTACCTAATCCATTTAGCCAAGTTTAGACACGATTGGAGCTCATAGCTCTATTCCCCTGCAGTCCACCCGTATGAATAACTAGAACTCGGCTATTAGCACTAATGACTTGTTGCTTGATTAAAGACTCCAGCGCTAAAAATACTTTCGCGTTGTATACCTTATCCAAGCGAAAATCGTTATTAGCTTCAATCGCTTTTGTCAAAAGCTCCAGCTCAGAATTCAATTTAGCGAAACCGCCGCAATGAAACTGGGTAGCCAGCTGCCAATTAGTTAGCTTGGGAAACTGCTGCGCTAGTTTATTTGATAGGTATTCTGCACCTTTAAAGGCTGCCACGCCAATCACTTGCGCTTTAGGAAAAGCGGCTGCCAGTCCAATCATGGTCGCGCCTGAACCCAAACCACAGAAAACATAATCATAGGACTCGCTTGCTTGTTGCTCTACTTCCGCGCCAATCTCACTAACACCACCTATCGCTAAAGGGCTAAAGCCACCTTCGCCGAGCCAGTAACTATTCGCATAATTATGGCTAAAACTATCCCAAGCAACTTGCTTGCGTAAATCTGCATAGGCAGTTCGATCAATAAACTCCAACTGCATTCCCCACTTTTGACAATCGTCTAAGGTTGGAGTTAAAGCCTGCTCAGGATGGGCTCGCACCAAGCCAATGGTGTTGTAGTCAAAATGTTTGCCGGCAAAAGCTAGAGCATGTAGATGATTAGAATAGTTGCCGCCCATAGAGATAATGGTTTTTGCATTTTTGTTATCTGCATCCTCTAACAGGTACTTAAGTTTTCGCCACTTGTTACCTGAGATAACCGGATGGATAAGGTCATCGCGCTTAACATCAACCGTCACTTGATACTGTTGAAACAACGAATATTGGACTCGCTGAATAGGGCTTCGACTGAACACAGCTTTGCGCTTTATTTGTTTAAATTTACCTCTATTATAGCGCCAGCAATGCCCATAAAAAACCGGCTCTGATGAGCCGGCTTGAAAGGGATTTTATAACGACCTGTTACTTGCTGAAATAACTGACTAGTTATTTCAGCGGTACTATTGCAAGATTACTACTTCATCAATTTTTTAAGCTGCTTTTCAGCCACTTTAGCTGGTAAGGGGATATAGCCATCTTTTACCACCACTTCTTGACCCACTTTAGATAGCACCATTTTCAAAAACTCTAGCTCAATTGGTGAAAGTGCTTTGTTCGGGTGCTTGTTAACATAAACATAAAGCTGGCGACCAAGCGGGTAGCTTTTGTTGACCGCATTTTCAGGGGTTGCCGCAACAAATTCTTGACCCGGCTTTTTCGCTAATGGAACCGCCTTGACGCCTGAAGTGATATAGCCGATACCGGAATAGCCCACACCATTTTTAGACAAGCTGATAGATTGCACCACCGAAGCAGAACCTGGCTGTTCATTGACGGTATTTTTAAAGTCGCCTTTACACAAGCCTTTCTTCTTGAAATAACCGTAAGTACCCGAAACAGAGTTACGACCATACAGTTGAATGTCGCCTAATTCTTTAAGGCCCAAAGCTTCCCAGTTTGCGATATCGCTTTCCGCGCCACACTTGCGAGTAGAAGAAAAGATAGCGTCTACTTGAGGAATGGTTAAACCTTCGATGGGGTTATCTTTATGCACATACACTGCCAAAGCATCAATCGCAACCGCGATAGGCGTAGGTTTATAACCGTGTTTCTTTTCGAAAGCTTCTAATTCCTTGTCCTTCATTTTGCGGCTCATGGGGCCAAAGTTTGAAGTACCTTCGGTTAAAGCTGGTGGCGCAGTTGAAGAACCTGCCGCTTGAATCTGAATGTTGACGTTTGGATATTGGCGCTTGAACTCTTCAGCCCATAAGGTCATTAAGTTAGCTAAGGTGTCTGATCCTACCGAAGATAAATTGCCAGAAATACCACTAGTTTTTTCATAGATACGCAACTTATCATCAACTTTAGCCTCAGCAACAGCGCTAACACTTGCGCCCATGGAAAAAGTTGATACTGCCGCTGCTAAAGCAGCTTTTTTGAATAGATTCATTACGAACTCTCCAATTTTTTTAAGTAAATTTATAAGACGTGCTTATTATGGAGAGAGAATGTGAAAACAAGATTACTTAAATATGACGCTTTTGTGACAATCTTAAACCAGCAATAGGTTTAACAAATAAAGATTTTGCTATTCTAGTTGGAAACCTGATCTTGAGGAAAAATACAACTAAAGCAACTGCCTTTACCTACTTGGCTTTCGATCTGCAAACTGGCTCGATGGTACTCTAAAACATGCTTCACAATGGCCAAGCCAAGACCAGTACCACCTTGAGAGCGATGACGTCCAGAGTCGACTCGATAAAAACGTTCGGTCAAGCGCGGAATGTGCTGTGGCTCAATACCGGGGCCATTATCTTGCACCTTAACCACATAATCATCACCCTCTTGCTGCCAGTAAATATCAATTTTACCGCCAGCTTGAGTATAACGAACTGCGTTAAATACTAGGTTAGAAAAGGCACTTCTAAGCTGCTTTTCTGATGCCTTAAGCATGGCGTTAGTGTGCGAGTGAAATAAAATTTGCTGCTTCTTATCAGCACTTAAAGCCCGCGCTTCCGCGCAAATAGTGTCCAACAATAAATTAATGTCGATGGCTTTATAACCACCGGTCTCCGATCTAGAGTCGAGTTTCGATAGCAACAATAAATCATCAACCAAATGCCCCATATTCAGCGCTTGTTGCCGCATCATACTCAGCGGTTTCGCAACCGTTTCCAGATTAGGGTTAATGTCAGGATCGAGCATTTCCAAATAGCCCGTGAT
Organism: Kangiella sp. TOML190; assembly: GCF_023706045.1. NCBI lineage: Bacteria > Pseudomonadati > Pseudomonadota > Gammaproteobacteria > Kangiellales > Kangiellaceae > Kangiella > Kangiella sp. TOML190. The sequence continues at coordinate 1,374,580 of NZ_BQYL01000001.1, read as the reverse complement.
CACCGTTAGCGGGGTTCGTAGCTCGTGCGAAACATTGGCTACAAAGTCCTGACGGACCCGCTCCAAATGGTGCTTCTCAGTGACATCTCGTACTATCACCAAGCGCTGCTCTTCGTTGTAAGGCGTAATACCAATACTTAACATCAGCTCTGAATTAACTGGCGAGGGCAAGCTCAAAGGCTTGCCATAATCACGAGCCGCTTCGTATTCGATAAAGTCAGGATGGCGCAATAAGTTAAATAAACGCTGTCCAATATCGGTGCTCGCTTTCAAACCAAGCAAACGCTCACAAGCCTTATTAAACCAACGAATTTCTCCTTGATTACTGATGATCATAGCCCCTTCTTTTAGGGCGCGGGTTGATTCTCGAAACTCGGAAATGATATCACTGAGCTTTTTTAAATCTTTGCGGTGCTTGCGTTGAGAGGTATAGAGTTGATTGAATATTTCGCCCCAAATGCCAGGCGCCGATGGCGGGTACATCGCTCTAGAGACAAATAACCAATGAAACAAACGAGAAAGCTGAACCAGATTCCAAATCAGATAAGCCAAAAGCACCAAAGCTACGACTAGCGCAGCTTTATTAAACAAAGAGCCAATAAGACCAGTGACAAACAAAATAAACAGCAGTGCCCATAACTCTGTTTGCCAATAACGATTTTTCCACATAGTCAGAGCAATCGCTATTTCGAAGAGAAACGGTAGCCAGAGCCGCGCACCGTTTGCACATAGCTTTCCACTTGGTACGGTGCTAAAGCTTTTCTTAACCGACGAATATGCACATCAACGGTTCTTTCTTCGACCACCACCTGCTGACCCCAGACCGAATCTAACAATTGACTACGCGAATAAACACGACCAATGTTGCTCATGAAAAAGTGCAAAATTTTATATTCGGTTGGCCCCAAATGAACTTCTTGACCACCAATGGTGACACGATGTCCGGCTGTATCGATCGAAATATCGCCATGTTGCAACTGCTCACTCGATTTATTGATAGCTCCAGTTCGTCTTAGCACGGCTTGCACTCGAGCCAGCAACTCTCTAGGCGAAAAAGGTTTCACCACATAATCGTCAGCACCCGCTTCTAAGCCTTGCACCCGATCATCTTCTTCACCGCGCGCGGTCAGCATAATCACTGGGCAATTTTGGTTTATCGGATCTTTTTTCAGCTTTTTAGTAAACTCAATACCAGAAGCCCCAGGCAACATCCAATCGACTAGAAACAAATCTGGCTGGAAGCCGTCCTTAAGCAGCCCAAACACTCGTTCAGCGGTAGCCGCTTGCTCCACTTCATAACCCGCTTGCTCCATACAAAACGCCAACATTTCTCGAATGTCGCGTTCATCTTCCAAGATTAAAACTTTTGCACTCATGATTATTCTCTAGTTTCTAAATCCGACCAAATAACGCTAACGCCGGTTAATCAGTTTACAGAGCTTCGCGAGTTTTGCGTACCATCTCATCCCAGCTCAGGTGGCGAACGTCCTGTCCTTGCACCATATAGACCACATACTCACAAATATTATTAGCATGATCTCCAATTCGCTCTAAAGCACGAGCAGACCACATAAAATCCAGCACCTCTGAAATTCGCCGCGGCTCCTCCATCATATAGGTGATCAATTGGCGCGAAATCGCATCATACTCATCATCCGCCTGATTATCGAGTTTGGCTACTTTTAAAGCCGTTTCCACATCCATCCGAGCAAACGCATCCAAGGCATCGTGTAACATGGTTTTCACATGATTACCTAAGTGAAGCATAGCGCCATAATGCAACTTACCATCTAATGGATTGGTTTTACCATTGGCAATGGTTTTTGCCAAGCGTGCAATTTTTTCGGCTTCGTCACCAATACGCTCTAAATCAGTAATGGTTTTTAATACCGTAATGATTAAACGCAAATCACCTGCCGCAGGTTGGCGCTTGGCTAAAATTTTGGTGCAATCATCATCAATTTTGACTTCTAGATCATTCACCTTATCATCATTATCAATAACCTCTTGCGCCAGCACAGAATCGTGTTTAGTAAAGGCTGCTAACGCCCTACTCATTTGCTCTTCTACTAGGCCACCCATGGCTAAAACATCTTCACGAATATTTTCCAGATCAGCATTAAACTGTTGCGAGATATGTTGACCTAACTGCTCTGTATCCATCATGCTAATTTACCTCTAAATTAAACTCTATGTTTTATTGCTGATTAACCGTAACGACCCGTAATATAGTCTTCGGTTTTCTTTTGCGACGGGTTAGTGAAAATCTTATCGGTATTATCAAATTCCACTAAATCGCCAATGTACATAAAGGCGGTATAATCGGACACCCGCGCTGCTTGTTGCATATTGTGAGTTACGATCACGATGGTGTAGTCTTTCTTTAAGTCGTGAATCAACTCTTCAATTTTCAAGGTCGAAATCGGATCCAAAGCTGAAGCAGGTTCATCCAGCAATAACACCTCGGGTTGTACCGCAATCGCCCGTGCGATACACAGTCTTTGCTGCTGACCACCCGACATACCGAGCGCGTTATCGTGCAAACGATCTTTGACTTCATCCCACAGCGCTGCACCTTTTAATGCCCACTCAACCACTTCGTCTAGGGTGCGCTTCTTATTAATGCCTTGTAAGCGTAAGCCATAAGCAACATTTTCATAAATAGATTTCGGGAAAGGGTTTGGCTTTTGAAATACCATACCAACATTACGACGCAGCTCAGCAACGTCCAAATTTGGTTGATAAATATTGTGTCCATTCATTCGGATTTCACCTTGAATACGGGCAATATCTACCAAATCATTCATACGGTTAAAGCAGCGTAACAAAGTCGATTTACCACAGCCCGAAGGACCAATAAAAGCGGTGACTTTCTTTTCAGGAATTTGCAGGTCAATATCGTATAGCGCCTGCTTGTCGCCATAGAACAAATTAAGCTTTTCAACTTCAATGGCAATTTTTTCATTTGCTAAAGGATTGTTTGGACTCATCATAGCAGCATGGTTAGTCTGTTGTTGAGTCAGGTTTGTTGCAGTAACTTGTGTCATATCATTCACCATTAAAGTTGACTATTGCTCAAGCGATTTATACTTTTCGCGTAAACTATTACGGATCTTAATCGCCGCAATATTCAATAAGATAATAATTAAAACTAGCAGTAATGCGGTCGCATACACTAAGGGCCGAGCCGCTTCGACGTTCGGGCTTTGGAAACCTACGTCATAAATATGGAAACCCAGATGCATAAATTTGCGCTCAAGGTGTAAGAAAGGTGCGTTCGCATCCAGCGGCAAAGTCGGCGCTAATTTAACCACACCCACTAGCATTAGGGGTGCTACCTCGCCTGCAGCCCGCGCCACCGCTAAAATCAAACCAGTCATCATCGCAGGGCTGGCCATTGGCAGTACCGTTTTCCAAAGGGTTTCAAACTTAGTCGCGCCTAAAGCCAAACTGCCTTCGCGGATCGATTTGGGAATACGCGACAAACCTTCTTCGGTCGACACGATCACTACCGGAAGCGTCAGCAAGGCCAGAGTCAAGGATGCCCAAATCAAACCTGGAGTACCAAACATGGGCGAAGGTTTTACTTCTGGATAAAACAAATCATCAATCGAACCGCCCAAGAAGTAGACGAAAAACCCTAGACCAAAGACTCCGTAAACGATCGAAGGAACACCCGCTAAGTTGTTAACCGCGATGCGGATAGTTCGAGTTAGCGGTCCTTGTTTAGCATATTCACGCATATACACCGCCGCGATGACTCCTAATGGCGTCACGACAATCGACATTAGCAAGACCATTAACACGGTACCAAAAATTGCTGGAAAAACTCCGCCTTCCGTATTGGCTTCGCGTGGTTCGTCGAAAATAAACTCGCCTATTTTTGAAAAGTAATGTCCTAATTTGGCGAAGAAGCCCATTTGGTTGGGCTGAAAAGCCCGCACCATTAAAGACGCATTGATCTGTTTGACCTCACCACCAATCAACTCAAACTCTGCCGAATCGCGTTTAATATCGGCGTAAAGCTTTTGCAGATCGCCTTGATAGTCTAAAAACTGTTGATTCAACTCGGCTCGTTGCTTATCCAACTCCGCCAGCGCAACTGGCGTTAATTCATTGTCGAGTTCTAGGCGGCGCTGCTCTAAACGCAGCTGCTCTAAATCGTAGTTGATGCTACCAATATCGTCAGCTTCAATTTCACGGATCTGGTGATGTAAATCGTTAGCGCGCTCAATAATTGCCTTTAGATTCTCGCCATTAGGCTCAACCAGCTGTCCATCCATCGAAACCGATTTGATAAAACCGTACAGGTTGCCCCATTCGCGGCGCTCAAGCACTAACACTTTTTCGTCAACAGCTTCTTGGCTTACATTTTTTAAATCAAGCCACCTAAAGTCGATGCCATACTGATCACGGTTACCGGTTTTAATCAGGTATTGCTCACGGTCAACACCGTCTTGCACATCTTCTTCAAAATTGTGGATTTCGCCAAGTACCTGCTCCTGAACACCATTGTTGCTCACGGAAAAGGTTTTAACCTCAGCTGGCCAAAAATGACTTAAACCTCGCACCGCGATCAACAACAACAAACCCACTACCATGATAATGGAAATACTGATGGCGCCCGCATTTAACCAAACCCAATGTTGGCCGCCTTGGAAGAATTTTTTATTACTATTCATGAGTGATAAATCTCCTAAAGAGGCCTAAAGCGAACCGTATTTGTTACGCAAACGTTGACGAACCACTTCCGCGATGGTGTTGAAAGCAAAAGTGAATAAAAATAGGACAAATGCCGCCAGAAAGAGCACCCGATAGTGCGAAGAGCCCACTTCCGATTCTGGCATTTCCACCGCAATGTTGGCGGACAATGTGCGCATCCCTTCAAAGATATTCATGTCCATAATCGGCGTGTTACCCGTTGCCATCAATACGATCATGGTTTCCCCAACCGCGCGGCCAAGACCGATCATCAGCGCCGAAAATATCCCTGGGCTAGCGGTTGGTAAGACTACTCGAACCATAGTCTGCCAAGGGCTGGCACCCAACGCTAGCGAGCCATTGGTTAGGTGTTTTGGTACGCTAAAAACTGCGTCTTCGGTGATCGAAAAAATGGTTGGAATGACCGCAAAGCCCATCGCAATACCCACCACCATTGAGTTACGTTGATCGTAGTTAATACCCATCGAATTGAGCCAAGCGGGCATATTGCCATCGAAAAACACTGCCTCTAGCGGCTTGCCCAGCCAAAAAGCAAACAAGGTTCCAAGAATGATGACCGGAAATAGTAATGCAGCTTGCCAACCGTCAGGAATGCGGTTCTTGAGTGCGGCTGGCGCATGATGCCAAGCAAAACCAAACGCTACCGTTAAGATCGGTAATAACACTAAAACTAAAATAATCCCCATCAGGTTTTCTTCGACCATGGGCGCCAGCCATAAACCGGCCAAAAATCCTAAAATCACCGTCGGTAGCGCTTCCATGATTTCCACGGTGGGTTTTACCATGCCGCGCATGGTTGGTGACATAAAATAAGCGGTAAAAATTGCCCCGAAAATGGCCAATGGGACTGCGAACAACATGGCATAAAAAGCCGCTTTGAAAGTACCAAAGCTTAGCGGTACTAAGGAAAATTTCGATTCAAAGTCATTAGTCGAAGCAGATGATTGCCAAGTAAAGGAAGGTTCTTCGTAGCTTTCATACCAAACCTCGTTCCAAAGCGCAGACCACGAAATTTCGGGGTGTTCATTTTCCACCGAGAACAGATCTGTTTTACCGTCTTGCCCAACGGCAATAAGTTTATTACTGCGCGAGTTGATAGCAAAAGCGGCTAGCGGCTGGGCAAAGTTGACCGTTTCTAAGTAGCGCTCCGAAGTAGTATAAAAAACGCCAATCTTTCCTTGGCTATCCGCAGCAATAAAACCTTTGCGGCGAGCCTCAGGAATAATCTGAGTAACTGCGCTATTAGAAAACTCAAAAGCCCGAATTTTGGTCAATAGAAAATCATTGTTCTGCTCGCGAACAGGGAACCACTGAGTTACCTGACCTTGGCTATCGCCGACCAAAATAGACGTTTGCCCCAACAAAAATACTGCTTGTGAGACTTGGGTTCCTTCATCGGTTAAGCGTTTAGTTTCCGTTTGCTGCCAGTTGTTGCCGCGCCAACGATATATTTCCGACTGACCATTTTCCGCGATCAAATACAGCCAATCCGGCCCTTCGGTCGCCAGTGCATACTTGACGTTTATTGCCGGTGAAATTTGCCCAGCAGCATCTTCTTCTAAGTTAAAGCCATCGTCTAACATTGACTCTTCGACGCTATAGCTCTTAGTTATGATCTGATTATTCGCCGTTACCGCAGTAATCAATAAACCGTCTTCCCAGCGCTTACCATTGATGATTTTAATCGGCGCATCGGCCAATTCAAAAGTATCTTCGCCAAAAGGATATTCTAAGCTAGCAGTAATTTTACGTTTATCGTTAGGGTAGCTAATGGCATATTTTTGCGAAACCAGTTTAAAACTACCATCGGCAAAGCCTATCGCCATTAGCCCCTTTAGATCCAGTAAGCTATAGGCGCTCATGGCGCTATCTGCTTCAATATTTTCTTGTGAAATGACTTGCGAGCTTGCTAAATCCACAAACTGCATATGCCCGTCATGGTTTAGACCAAAAGCAATTTCGCCGTACTCTTCCACCCCAAGATAAGCCAAATTCTGCTGCTGCCATTGAAACTCTTTGTTGAGCTCAATATGCGCTGGCTTAAAAATCGGTAGAACCACCCACAATAAATAAAAGCAGATCAATACCACTGCCGCAATCACCGACAAGCCGCCAGTTGCAATGCCGTATTTAGCTAATAAGTCTTTGAATTTTCTGCGTTTATGCTTACCACTATTGGTTTGCTCATCGAGCAAACGGCGGGTTTTATCTTTAATAGAAAGTTCCATAGCGCTTTTAAACTTCTGATCAGGAATATGACGAATTGGTTGCGATTATAGAACCCGAATATGACAGTTATATGAAACCTAACTTTTTGATCGATCAGATTATGACAGTATGTAGCACAGCAAAATTAACCGCTAAAGACTGATAAAAAAACCTTACTTTGCTCACTTTTACCCCAGTTTCATCATTCCTTAGCCTTTATGTCATAGAAATGTCACAAATAATGGGTACAATTGCCGCCGTTATTAACTAAAACCCTCTTTTATTGGAGATGACAATGAAACTAAAATTATTAGCAGTAGCCGTAACAGCTGCAATTTCAACTCCGGCTTTGGCTGAAGTAGAAACCAAAACTAAAGTTGGCGGCGGCTATACCATTAAAACAAGCGATGCTGAATTCAAAGTTGAAGGCCGTGTTCAATACGATTTTGACTGGTTTGATGGCGATGCTTTTAATGCTAATGGCGATGACTCTGGCTCTGACTCTGAAATTCGTCGTGCACGTATCAGCCTAAAAGGCAAAGTGGGCGACTGGGCAGGTAAAGTAGAAGCGGATCTTGATGACGACGCTTCGACTATCTCTGAAGCCTACCTTCAATATAAAGGCTGGGACTTTGGCGATCTTACTGTTGGTAAGCATAAAGCAGCCTTCGGTTTAGAAGAGCAGACGTCTTCTAAAGACATTACTGCCATCGAACGTACTATGAGCACCAACGCTTTCGCACCTGGTAAATTGTATGGTGTGTCTTTGGGTAATGCCGAGAATAACTACACTTGGAATTTAGGTATTTACGACAATGAAGGTGAGGAAGACGACAACATGACCACTACAATTGCTGGTCGTGCTACTTACGCACCAATTGTGACTAAAAACGAAGTCTTACACCTAGGTTTTGGTGTGAATAAAACCCGTTTAGGTAGCAACGAATTCAAAGACGCTGACCAGCGCTTGGATGTGCATCTAGCTACAGAAAAAGCGGGCTCGGGTACTATCATGGGTGAAAGCTTGATGGCTTATAACTTTGAAATTGCGTATGCCAATGGTCCTTTCCACGCTCAAGCAGAATACTTCGATGGTGAAATTGACGAAGTTAAAGGCTCAATGACAGGCGATACTGATATCACTGGTTACTATGCCCAGTTTGGTTACGTTATCACTGGCGAATCTCGTCCTTACAGCAAAGGCAAATTCAAGCGCGTTAAGCCAAAAGGTAAGTCCGGTGCTTGGGAAGTATTTGGCCGCTGGAGTTCTTATGAGCCTGGCGAAGACGAAGCCGAAGCGTTAACGCTAGGCTTGAACTATTATGCGAACAACGCCGTACGTGTTGGTTTGAACTATGTCATGGGTGATCTTGAAGAAGATGGCCAAGATAAAGACGGCGATGCATTAAGCTTACGCTTCCAGTACGTCTTCTAACTCTGGTTTAGATAGCGTTAATTAAAAGGTGCCTACTGGGCGCCTTTTTTTATGCCTTTGTGCTTTTAGTTGATTCTCGCTACTATAGATAAATCCTAACCAAAACAATCAATTATGGATTCGATTATCAACTTCTTTGGTAGCTTTAATTGGGGTGAACTAATAGCGCCTGCTATCACCATTATTCTCGGGTTTGTCCTTTATAATCTACTGCAACGTTTTTTTAAAGCTCGCGAAAAACGTTCCGATAACGCCGTGTTACAGCGCCAGATTAGCAGCTTCATCTTTATGCTGTGTTTGGTTATCACCTTTGTGCTAAGTCTCCCAGTCAAGGATAGCCTAAAAGGCCAAATCATTGGGCTTATTGGTATTTTGCTCTCCGCTTCCATTGCCTTAAGTTCCACCACCTTTTTAGGTAACTTAATGGCAGGCATTTGGTTACGCTCGGTGAAAAACTTTCGGGTTGGCGATCTGGTTGAGATCGGTGAACACTTTGGACGTGTCACCACTCGGGGGCTGTTACACATTGAGATCCAAAATCGTGAGCGCGATTTAATCACGTTACCAAATTTATTTTTAGTCACTAATCCCGTCACGGTTATGCACAACAATGGCACCATCATCTCGGCGGAAATCTCTCTAGGCTACGATGTTGACCATAGCATTATCGAGCCTATCCTGATTCAAGCAGTTGAAGATGCTGGTTTAGAAAACCCCTTCGTCTACATCGAATCGCTTGGTGACTTTTCCATCGTCTACAAAGCCTATGGTTTGGTTAAAGAGATCAACACCGTCTTATCGGCTCGTTCTACTCTCAATGGCTGCGTATTAGACGCGCTGCATAAAGCGGATATAGAAATCGTCTCACCAAGCTTTATGAATCAGCGCCAAGTTAATGAGCAAGTCTTTATCCCTACTCAGCGTCAACACAAGAAAAGTGCTCAATCGAGTCCCGAAGAAGTGATATTTGATAAAGCCGAGCGTGCTGAAAAGCTTGATGATATGCGTAAAAAAGCGCAGATCTTAGAGCAAGAAATCGATTTTCTGAAAAAGCAATTAAAAGAAGAAACCGATCCCGATTCAAAGAAACTGACCCAAGAGCGAATTGACAAGCTGCAAGAACGACAAGAAAAAATGCATCAATACGTTAAGGACAAAGAAAAAGAAGTTAATAGTGAAGGCAAGGATCAATAATCGTTGCTTCTTGAGCTATTGCTTCTTGCCCTAAAAAAATCAACTCCAATAGTGTATTGCCGATAATGCAATCAACGTCTGGGCAGCAAAGTAACTAGTCATAATATAAAACTGGCCGTATTTAAGCGGCCTTTTAAACTTTCTCCAAGCTAAAATGCCATCGGAAATAGCAAATAACATAGCACCAAAAAACGCCAACTTTGCCATGTGGGACATTTCGATTAACAACAGCGCACTGGCGAAAAACAGCATGCAAGCAATGGCGACAAAATAGCCCACTACTGGCCACCGATAGTTATTCAAGTATTTCCACAATATCCCTAAATAAATAAGTCCAAACGGTAGTAACAAGCTCGCCAACCAAGAAATATCATTACCTTGAACTGAGCTATAAAAAGCCATCACATAAGCTATATGAGCCAACAGAAAAGCCACCAAGCCAGCAATAAACCGTTGCGGGCGCAACATTAAAAACATATCGCCGATCAAGGATAAAGCTAACCCAAGCAAAATCCACCGGTTATAAACCACCGCTAAATCGGCTTTGAGTAGCACAAGCGCCATAATCAACAGCATGGTCAAGGGTTTAAATAGGTAAGTCAGAGTCCATTTTTGATGATAATCGGCCAATATATGCGCTAAAGCACTCAGAAAAATCGCGATAAACAGGAGTGTCATTGTAATTTGGTCATTTATTTTTAAGATTTAGTATAAAGAAGCTGATCTTTTTTCGCCATAAAAACAATCACTTAACACTGCTTGTCGTTTTTAAACTTTACTTTGTCGTATTTCGCTAAAAAATGTCGCCCTTTGCTAGTTAACTGCCGCTTAAGATAGGCTACTATACAAACATCAACTTTACTGATCCCTCAAGGAGCACATGATGAAAGCGCAAGAAGCCTTTAACCAACTGGACCCACAAAAATGGGCTAACACCTCTATTCCAGAGCGTTTGAGCTTGTTAGAGCAAGTTCGCGACAACTTAAAGATTTATGCCGACGATTTAGCCGTACTCGATGGCAAAATGAAAAATGAACTGATGGGCGAAAAACTTTATTCACACCCCGAATCAAAAATTGGCACCGCAGTTCCGATTGCTGGCAACTTAACCGCCAGTATCCATCTATACGAGTCATTAGCACGCGGCGAAATGTTGCAGCCGAAAAAAGTGACTCAAATTGATGATAATACTTATGACATTGAAGTCTTTCCACAAGAAACTAAAGATAAGGTTTTATACGGCACGCAAAAAGGTCATTTGCGAGTTAAAGGCAAGCCAACGCAAGTATCGCCGATGGATAAAGAAGCAGGCGTGATCGCAGTATTAGGCGCGGGCAACTACAGCTCGGCTTTGGAGATGGTTAAAGCCCTGTTCTACGATAACAAAACCGTGATTCATAAGCCGCACAGCCTGAACGAAGCGACCGATCAGGTTTGGGCCAAAGTATTTCAGCCATTGATCGAGCATGGTGCCATTAGCTTCTGCGACGCGGATCAAGGCCAAGAATTAACCAAACTCGAGGGTATTTCACAGATTTATTTCACTGGCGGCGCGCAAACCGCTAAAGCCATTATGAGCGCGACCGATACGCCATTGGTCTCCGAGTGTGGTGGTAATAATCCTTGTATTGTAGTGCCTGGCGATAAGCCTTGGAGCGATAAAGAAATCGAACATCAAGCGATCCAAATTGCCACCGTTGCCAAAATGAATGGCGGCGCGGTTTGTGGTCGTCCGCAAACCCTAGTCACTTCAAAGCAGTGGCCACAACGTCAACAATTTTTAGATGCGTTACGCAAAGCAATCGTTGAAGATACTCCAGCGGCAGGTACCTACTACCCTGGCTCTGACGCAGTCATGCAAGGTTTTAAGGACGCTTATCCAAATGCCGAAGTGTTACAGCCCGAAAGTGGCAAATATCAAACTTCCGACTTTTTGCTGATCACCGATGTGGACGAAGATGGTTATGCGGTGCATAACGAAGCATTTTGTCAGGTGATTGATGAAGTGCCTTTAGATGTCGCCGCTACTGCCAGCGAGTTTTTACCAAAAGCTACCGAGTTTTGTAACGAAAAACTGCACGGCTCCTTAGGCTGTATGCTGATCATTGACGATAAAACTCAAAAGTCACATCAAGCCTCGCTCGATATGGCAATCAATGATTTGCAATATGGTGGTATCGCAGTCAACACCATTCCACCTTTCGTATTCTTAAGTCCCTATTTAACTTGGGGCGGCAACGAGCATGGCAAAGAATTGGTCTCTGGCTCTGGTAACTTCGGTAATTTACTTGGTTATAAAAACATCGAAAAATCGGTGCTTTACGACAAATTTATGTCGCCTGGTCATATGATGCGTATTAGCCAACAAGCCTTCGACAATATGGCCAATGGTATGGCCCGTTACGCGATGGAGCCTTCGTGGATGAACCTAACCAAAATGGTTGGTGGCGCCATTGTCGATAGCTTTAAAAAGAAAGACTTTTAGTCCTAATTTATAGATATAGTTTACAGAGAGCAGCGACATGAACATGACCAAGCAGACCTTTGCCATAGATGCTTCTTGGCCCGCGATTTTGCAAACACTTAGCATCGAACCACAAGATTTGCTTCGTCATGCTCAGCTACCATGGGATTTGTTTTCGCAGCAACCAATGTCCCTTTCTGTAAATGACTATCTGCGCTTCTGGTCAAGCCTGGAAACATTGCATCAAGAGCTCCATTTCCCCATTAACTTGGTAAACAGCGTCAGTCCGGAAGTGTTTAGCCCGCCGATTTTTGCCAGCTTTTGTAGTAGCGATCTCAACCGTGCTTTAAAACGGCTAGTTGCCTACAAACCTTTGATTGGGCCATTAGAGCTTGAATTAGAACAGACTGAACAATATACAAGCATCGAATTGGCAGGAATTGCCGTTGATAGAAAGCTGCCCACTTCTTTTATCATGACCGAGCTTTTATTTTTTGTACAACTGGCGCGATTAGGTACCCGTGAAGCAATAATTCCGTACCAAATAACGGTTAACCACTTGCCTAGTGATAAAAGCCCCTATCAAGATTTCTTTGGCATCCCATTAACACAAGGACCCACAAATAGGGTGGTATTTCGCGCTCAAGATGCAGCAAAACCTTTTCTTACCGCCAATAAAGCCATGAGTGCTATTTTTGAAAAGGAGTTAGCCTTACAAGTTTCGATGCTGGAGCAAAATTCAAGTTTTTCCGAGCGTGTCTCCGCTTGTTTGTTGGAAATGATTTCATCGGGAGAAACTTCCATGAGCGAAGTTGCACAGCGTCTCGCCATGACCGAAAGAACCTTGCAGCGCCGCTTAAAAGCTGAAAATACTAACTTTAAAACTGAGCTTAGTCAGCTTCGAGAGAAGCTGGCAAAACACTATCTCACCAAGACACCTTATTCGATTGTCGAGATAGCGTTTTTGTTGGGTTATCAAGACAGCAACTCCTTTATTCGTGCTTTTAAAAGCTGGACCGGACAAACGCCTGATAGCCTTCGTCACTAACTAAAACTATCAGCCAAAAAAAACGACCCAAAGGCCGTTTTTTCTTTGCTCTAATAACTACTCTTCGCCGAAGGACATAAAGAGTCGCAACACATACAAGAACATCATGGCGATACTGGCGAATAACTGAATCGCCGCACCCACATACTTATCTTCTGGGTAATGATGCAAAACATTTGAGGTATCGTACAAAATAGCCGCACCAGAAATACCAATCATAGCCACGCTAAACCAAGTGCCTAGTTGGAAGCCAAAGACCATACCAGCCACAATAGCAACTACTGCTAGGCCAAAACCCCACATCACAATACCGCGCAGGAATGAAAAGTCTTTACGAGTGTAAAAAACAATCGCCGTCAAAACAGCCGCGCCAATTAAAGTCACGGTAGCAGCACTTTGGATCATATCCGGCGCTTTAGTCGCAGCAAAAAACAGTATCGGCGAGAAAAAGACCGCATAAAGCACCGTAAAAATGACTAAATTTAAATACTGGACAGCTTTTGATTCAGCGCTATGGGCAAACTTGGTGGCAAACCAGCCGATACCAATAAAGGCGGCAAACATCATAATGGTACCAAAAGTGCCCATTGAGGCGAAAAAGCTGACTATTTTCAGCGAGGTGCCCGACTGGAATAACCAAACACTGGCAAGCACAAACAAAAAGATAGCCGCCAATAAATGATTGTAAGTTTTAGTAATAAATTTAGCGCGATCACCTAAACCTGTTCGGCTAACGGCACCTTCGCGTTGTTCAACTTCTTGATAACTCATTCGATTTCCTTATAACAGTTCGTCTTAATAATGTTAATTTGATACGTTAATTGACAAAAAATTCCGACTAATAACGACTAGAATGGAATATCGTCATCAAAGTCGTCATCAACTGGCGGCGCTACCGGAGCTTGTTGTTGTGGTTTTTGCTGTGGAGCTGCGCCTTGTCCACCAAACGCCGCTTCACCTCCGCCTTGACGACCACCTAACATTTGCATCACGCCGTTAAAATCAAGTACCACTTCGGTGGTATAGCGATCAGCACCAGACTGATCTTGCCATTTACGCGTCTGCAACTTACCTTCTAGGTAAACTTGTGAGCCTTTGCGTAGGTATTCGCCCGCAATTTCAGCCAACTTGCCAAAAATCACCACCCGATGCCATTCGGTTTTTTCCTGCTGCTGGCCCGTATTCTTATCTTTCCAAGTTTCCGAGGTTGCCAAGGTCAAATTGGCAATGGCACGCCCGTCTGGCGTATAGCGCACTTCCGGATCTTTGCCCAAGTTACCTACTAAAATTACTTTGTTGATGCCACGACTGGCCATATTGCCTCCAAATTCTTTTTGCTTTCAATCACTTATAATTGCATATAGCGACTTTATAATTATGATTGGGCGTTTTTCTAAAATTTCAATCGCACTATCTTAGCTTCTTTTTACTACGAAAGGTAGCCTTGATTAGCAAGCTCCAGCTTAGCCCAACAGGTCTGAAATAGCTTGCGCCAAGCGCTTGTTAGTTGTTGGTCAATTTCTAATCTATTTGTCAGCCAATTCATCAATAAAAAGTGTTATAGGCGTTTAGTCTGAACACAAAAAGAGTTATAGTTACGGGTTCGTTTTTGCGCTTCTTGGTTAATTCTAAACAAGTCGCAATAGGCGATTTTTTATCTGGATTGAGACAACTTTAGACAATTTTAAACAATAGACAGTGGCATAATTTTAATGGATACCATCGAAATACGCGGCGCAAAAACTCATAACCTCAAGAATGTCAATCTAACCTTACCTCGCGATAAGTTGATTGTAATCACTGGCTTGTCAGGCTCAGGTAAGTCATCGCTGGCTTTTGATACCTTGTATGCCGAAGGTCAACGCCGCTATGTAGAGTCGCTATCGGCTTATGCTCGTCAATTTTTATCCTTGATGGAAAAACCGGATGTGGATCATATCGAAGGCCTATCACCTGCGATTTCCATTGAGCAGAAATCCACCTCGCACAATCCGCGCTCAACCGTTGGCACCATTACCGAGATTTATGATTATCTGCGCTTGTTGTTTGCCCGCGCGGGTACACCTCACTGTCCGGATCACCATTTACCGTTAGAAGCGCAGACCGTTTCACAAATGGTGGACTTGGTGCTGGAGCAACCAGAGGGCGCTAAGTTGATGCTGCTCTCGCCCGTGGTACAAAACCGCAAGGGTGAGCATGTACAACTGATTCAAGAGTTACAAGCCAAAGGCTTTGTACGCGCTCGAATCGATGGCAAGGTCTGCGATCTGGCCGAAGCGCCGGAGCTGGATCTCTATAAAAAGCACACCATCGAAGTGGTGGTGGATCGCTTTAAAGTTAAACCCGGTCTGCAACAGCGCTTGGCGGAATCCTTTGAAACCGCGCTGGAACTGGCCGAGGGTATCGCTCGCGTGGCCCACATGGATCAAGATCCTAACTTTGAAGAAATGGTCTTTTCGGCTAAATATGCCTGCCCTACTTGTGGCCATTCGATCCCAGAATTAGAGCCGAGAATTTTTTCTTTTAACAACCCAGCAGGAGCTTGCCAAACATGTGATGGCTTAGGGGTAGATCAATTTTTCGATCCAGAAAAAATTATTACCAATGATGAAGTGTCTTTAGCGGGCGGCGCCATTCGCGGCTGGGATAGACGAAATGTATACTATTTTCATATGTTGAAATCATTGGCGAAACATTATGATTTTGATATTGAAGCGCCTTGGTCAAGTTTGTCTAAAAAGATCCAAAAGGTGATTTTATTTGGCAGCGGGCGCACCGAAATTGAATTCGAATACAACAACGACAAGGACGCGGTTTATCGCCGAACTCACACTTTCGAGGGAATTATTCCCAATATGCAGCGCCGTTTTCGTGAAACCGAATCGGGCGCGGTACGCGATGACTTGATCAAGTATATGACCACCCAGTCTTGCGGCGATTGTGATGGCACTCGTCTTAACCAAGACTCGCGCAACGTTTTGATCGAGAACACCGCCATTCATCAAGTGACCCGCTGGTCGATTGAAGAGGCTTATAACTATTTTGCAAAACTCGATTTACCAGGCAAGCGCGGCGAGATTGCAGCTAAAGTGTTAAAAGAAATTGGCGATCGTTTGAGTTTCTTGGTCAATGTGGGCTTGGATTATCTGACTATGGAGCGTAGCGCTGATACCTTGTCGGGCGGCGAAGCCCAACGTATTCGCCTTGCCAGTCAGATTGGTGCAGGTCTAGTCGGCGTTATGTATATTCTCGATGAGCCCTCAATTGGCCTGCATCAAAGAGACAATGATCGCCTACTAAAAACCCTCAATCATTTGCGTGATTTAGGCAATACGGTAATCGTAGTAGAGCATGATGAAGATGCCATTCGCGCTGCGGACTATATTGTGGATATTGGCCCTGGTGCTGGGGTGCATGGCGGTGAAATCGTCGGTAAAGGCTCCTTGACACAAATTAAGAAAAATAAAAACTCTCTAACTGCCCAGTATTTAACTGGTGCCAAAGAAATCTCGGTGCCTGCAAAGAGGACGCCGCTTGATAAAAAGAAAAGTATTCGGTTAACCGGCGCACAAGGTAATAATCTCAATAGTGTTAATTTAGAAATTCCGGTTGGTTTAATGACTTGCGTGACGGGCGTTTCAGGCTCGGGTAAATCGACCCTAATTAACGATACCCTTTACCCGATTGTGGCGAAGGAAATTAACCGCTCAAGCCTGCAAGCTAAACCATACGAATCGATCTCAGGTCTAGAACATATCGATAAAGTCGTTGATATCGATCAAAGCCCCATTGGCCGAACGCCACGCTCTAATCCAGCGACCTATACCGGTATTTTTACGCCGATCAGGGAGTTATTCGCAGGTACGCAAGAATCACGAACCCGCGGCTATAAGCCAGGTCGTTTTAGTTTTAATGTCAAAGGCGGTCGCTGTGAAGCCTGTCAAGGCGATGGCGTGATTAAGGTTGAGATGCACTTTTTACCGGATGTGTATGTAGCTTGCGATGTTTGTAAAGGTAAGCGCTATAATCGAGAAACACTGGAAATTACCTACAAAGGCAAAAACATTCATGAAGTTTTGGAATTAACAGTCGAGGATGCGCGCGAATATTTTGATGCGATTCCCGTGATTGCACGAAAATTACAAACCCTGATTGATGTAGGCTTGTCTTATATCAAGCTTGGGCAATCCGCCACCACCTTATCGGGCGGCGAAGCGCAAAGGGTTAAATTATCAAGAGAGCTTTCTAAGCGCGATACGGGTAAGACTTTGTATATCCTCGATGAACCGACCACTGGCTTACATTTCCATGACGTTAATCAGCTGCTGCAAGTGCTGCATCGTCTGCGCGATCACGGCAATACCTTGATCGTGATTGAGCATAATTTGGATGTGATTAAAACCGCAGACTGGATTGTAGATCTAGGCCCTGAAGGTGGTAGCAAAGGCGGCCAGATTATTGCCACTGGTACCCCTGAAAAAGTTGCCAAAACAAAAGGCTCTTTTACTGGTAAATACCTAAAACCGATGCTGAATTAGCCTGCAAGCCCTAAGATACTCATAGAAAACTATCTTAGGGTATTTTTTAGGCGTTGAGAGCTTTGGGCTTAGTCTGACTATCGTTAAGATAGTGTCATAGCTCATTCCACCCCGGCACCCCATCATTTATATCTGGTTACAAATTCCAATTGAGCCTCGGGCTTTAAGTTGGTACAAAGATAAGTTGAATTTTAATTAACCACTTCAAGCTAACGATTTAACGGGGATTTCCATGAAAATTAATAAAATCAGCCAAGCCTTAGCGATTGCTTTGCTAGGGACTAGTTTTGCCTTGGCGACACCAAGCGCTGAAGCCGCTGCACCAGCAAAATCCAAAAAAGAGCAGAAGAAGCCAAAAACCATTGCTGAAGCCATAAAAGATCAAACCAAAATTGATGGTTTATTCGATTTATATCAAGATCCAAAAACTGGCAAATTGAGCATGGTGATAAAAAAAGACCAGCTCGGTAAAGAGTTTTTGCACTTTGTGCAGCTTCGAGACGGTCTAGTCGATGTGGGGATGTTCCGCGGAGCCTATCGTGGCACTCGAATTTACTCCATTGATCGCCACTATAAAAATATCGAGTTTAAAGCCGAAAACACCAGTTTTTATTTCGATCCAGATAATGCGGTATCTAAAGCCAAAGACGCCAACATTAACAGCCCTGTGGTCACCAGCTTGCCCATTATTGCCGAAGATAAAGAAACGGGCGATGTATTGATCAGCGCTGACAAATTATTTCTTTCTGAGTCTTTACTGCAAATCAAGCCGTCGCCACGTCCGGGAACAAAACCTGGCCAGCGTTTAGGTTTAGGCAAACTGAGCAAAAACAAAACCAAATACGTAGAGATTGATAATTATCCAGAAAATACCGACTTTGAAGTCGAGTACGTTTACGATAATCCAGCGCCGATCATGCCACAAGCTCGCACCGTCACTCCTGGCTTATTTGCCGTGACCGATCCGCGTTCGATCGAAGTCAGCGTCCGCCATTCTTTAATTGAAGTACCCAAAAATGATTATCAACCACGCTTTGATGATCCGCGCGTCGGCTATTTTATGAACCAAGTTCATGACATGACGGCAGTGGGCGACCACACCCCTTATCGTGACGTTATCCGCCGTTGGCACCTGGTGAAAAAAGATCCCGCCGCTGAGCTTTCCGAACCAGTAGAGCCGATCGTATGGTGGATTGAAAATACTACCCCAGAGCACATTCGCGAGACCGTAAAAAATGCCACTTTAGAATGGAACAAGGCGTTCGAAAAAGCCGGCTTTAAAAATGCCATACAGGTCAAAATCCAGCCAGATGATGCGGACTGGGATGCAGGCGATATTCGTTACAACGTTCTGCGCTGGACTTCATCGCCGCGCCCTCCTTTTGGCGGCTATGGGCCAAGCTTTGCTAACCCGCGTACAGGTCAGTTGTTAGGCGCTGATATTATGCTGGAATACTCGGTCTTTAACCGCGTGGCTTTTGCCCAAGAATTAATGGCAACCACCGCTATTTCGATGCAAGAAGCAATGGAGCAGTCCCTAGAGTATAAGCAAGATCTGCATCAAGCCATGTATCAAGATGCAATGGATGGTCGGGTGATGATGGAAGCGATGGCTTCTGATCCAGAGCAAGTTTCTGATTTCTTAAACGATTTTATTCACTTTTTGATATTGCATGAAGTCGGCCATACCTTAGGTTTGAACCACAACATGAAGTCCAGCCAGCTACACGACATCGCTTCTTTGTCGGATAAATCCAAAACCGCAAGCATGGGCTTGACTGGTTCGGTAATGGACTATCCTGCGATTAACTTTAGCACTGATGGCAAAGCTCAAGGCAACTACTACACCACAACTCCTGGTCCGTACGATCTGTGGGCGATCGAGTTTGGTTATAAACCTTCGCTGGAAGATGCCAATGCAGAAAAAGCGCGTCTCGAAACTTTACTAGCGCGCTCAACCGAGCCAGAGCTGGCTTTTGGTAACGACGCCGATGATATGCGTGCGCCAGGTAAAGCTATCGATCCGCGAATTAATGTTGGTGACATGAGCTCCGATGCGATTGGCTTTGCCACCAACCAGATGGATTATATCCGCAAAGTAGAAGGTGAGTTAATTGGTAAGCTGGTTAAAGAAGGCGACTCTTATCAAGGCTTATTAAATGGTTTTAGCGCTTTAGCTCGTCAATACGGCGGCCATGCCCGCACTATTTCGCGCTACATTGGTGGTGTTTATATTGATCGTGGTTTTGCTGGTCAACAAGGTGCGACCGAACCATTACGCCCTGTTGAAAAAGCCAAGCAAAAGCAAGCGATGGATGCTTTGGCCAAATACATTTTCGCCGAAGATGCTTTCGACTTTAACCAAGATCTAGTAAGCAAATTGCAACTGCAACGCCGCGGCTTTAACCATTATGGTTTTACCGAAGACCCGAAATTGCACGATATGGTACTTAATACCCAGCGTAGCGTGCTGGTACAACTGCTACATCCTGTAGTACAAAAGCGTATTGTCGATTCGGCCATTTATGGTAACCAATACCCCTTATCGGAAGTCATGAACGATCTCACCCAAGCGGTATTTAAAGGTGATTCTGGTGATGTTAATTCAATGCGCCAGAACTTACAGATTGAATATATCAAAGGGCTTGCGCGAATTGTTCAAACTAATGGCAAAGCTGGCTACAGCAACCAAAGCGTTGCCCAAGCTCGCCAGCAATTGAAAAATATTGACTCGGACACAAACGTTGCCTTCTGGCAATCAGACGCTACCAAGGCACATAATCAATACGTTAAAGATTTGATTAAAGTGGCATTGGAGCTCAAGAAAGTTTAGTTATTGTTAAGCTTTCTAGCCACAAAAAAAGCCTGCATTTGCAGGCTTTTTTTGTTTATTTTTAATTAAGGCTTAAACTAATCGATCATTCCAGCGAAGACCAAGAGAGCAAGCCTCCAGCCGCGGGATGATATTAAGTACATTGGATAAACGATTAACTTTTAACCCCTGCTTTTTCTGCTAAACGCTGTTTCTTCCTTAACAGATTTTTCTGATAACGCGATTGAACAATATCGCTCAATACCAACACTGCAATCACAAAGTAGAAAGTCGCTTTGCTCATCGGGGTAATTTCATTACCAAAGAACATTAGGTGCGATTTATGGCCACCATCAGCTAGCAACATAACCCCAACGATTAATAGAATAAACAAACCCAAAACCTCAAACATACGATTCTTTTCAAGGAAGTTTGATACCGTGTCTGCTAGCCAAATCATGGCAATACCACTGGAAATAATCGCTATCGCCATAATCCAGAAGTTATCGGTCAAAGCCATCGCACTCAAAATCGAATCGAAAGAGAATACTAGGTTCATCATTACAATCAGCGCGATAATTTTTGCTGCCGATTGGGGTTTGCGATCGCTGGTATCGCCAACTTCCAGCGCCATCATATGCCAAATCTCTTTAACTGCGGTGTACATAATAAAGACACCACCAAATAGCACAATCAAGCTTTCAAAAGTAAAGGTACCCTCCACTACCCCTTGCCATTGGATGCTAAACAGCTCGCCTTGCACATAGTCGATAAGCTTCATCAGCGAGAATAACAAAACAATCCGTAAAACAACCGCAATACCAATACCGAGTCGGCGTACTCTCTTTTGATCAGCGGCAGGCGCACGCTTAGACTCTAACGAAATATAAAGCAGATTGTCGAAGCCCAACACAGCTTGTAACACAATCAGCATCATTAAGGTAAATAAATTCTCAATGGTAAATAGATCCATAATCCCCTTCTTGTTATTGACTCAACTGGATAAGTTGGCCTAAGTTTAGCATAACCAAATGATATGTTAACTTTATGCGCACCACCGACATTCAAATTTTAAGCTTCAGCCCAGAGCTGGCCGAGTACTTTAAAACCATTAACCTGCTGTGGATAGAGCACTACTTCGAGCCGGAGCCGGAAGATCTGAAAGTGCTAACCGATCCACAAAAATACCTAATTGATACTGGTGGTGCCATTGTTTTTGCCCAATACCAAGGGCAAATCGTTGGTACCTGCGGTTTAAAAAAGTGGCATAATGATGAGTATGAGCTAGTCAAAATGGGGGTGCTCGACGGTTTTCAAGGCTTACAACTGGGCTATCATCTTGGCCAAGCCATTATCGAGCAAGCTCAAACATTAGGCTGCAAACGCCTATTTTTAGAAACCAACAGCCAGTTAACAGCAGCGCGCCATCTGTATCAAAAACTGGGCTTTAAGGAAGTCACTTTCGAATGCTCCCGCAGCGACTATCAACGCTGCGACGTCATTATGGAGTGTTTTTTATAGTCCAGAACCTTACTATTTAAAGCTCGATTAGCTTAGCTTTGATAATTTGATCGTTCTGTTCCAGTTTCAAGGCTACCTCCATCCCAGACACCACTTCGCCAAAAATAGTGTAGTTGGAATCCAAATGTAAATTAGGCGCTAAATTGATAAAAAACTGCGCGCCTCCAGTATCTTTACCTGCCGTTGCCATGCCAACGGTACCATAGCGATGCGAACGTTGAGATAGTTCTTCGCGAATAGCATAACCCACTGAACTTGAACCATCGCCAACCTTGCCACCACCTTGCGCCACAAAGTTTGGGATCACTCGATGGAAATAACTATGGTCGTAAAAACCTTGCTTAACTAGCTTGATAAAATTGGCTGAGGTGTATGACGTATCGGCAAATAAGCGAATAACGATTTCGCCTTGAGTAGTGTTTAAACTGACTTTTGTTGAGCCGGTTAATAACTCTTCAGGTAAGGTGTCTGGCGTTGCTTGTGGTGGATTTTTAGGCTCATTGCTAAGCTTTAAGGCTTGCTTGGCGCCATTGGCAATAATGGTTTTATCGCTTTTGGCTAATTGCTCTAGTTGCATTTTATCACCCTGCTTTACAAAATAAGCAATCGCCGCTCGTTGTAAATTAGGATCTTTAGTATCCATCCATTTAAGTGCCAATGGCTTTAAATACTTTGCCTTTGGTTGCAATTTTAACAAGGACAAAAAAGTTTCCGAAGCCCGCCAACTGTTCGAGCTTGTAAGTAGCCTGTTCCGAGTGAATGGCGCTAAGGCTGCACCAGACTGTATTGCCGTAATCTGATCAAAAATATTATTACCACTAAACACCAACTGCAGTAATGCCAAATTAGTCGGCGAGGATCTCGCTTGCGATAAAGCTCTTATCGCGGTTAGCCTAACCCCTATATCGGTATCCTTGATATGCTTGCGTAGCAACAGATTAGTTTCTTGCGTATCCAGTTTGGCAAGAGCCCGTAACAAGAACGCTTGACTGTCTGCATCAATAACTGGAAAAAGCGCCACGAGTTCAGGCGTTTGGGACTTTTTTAATAGTGACACTCTTGCTAATAGAAAACTCGCAGCTAACGAAGTCTTAGGGTTATCTAGCCGCGCAATAACCTTTTCACTATCAAGTTGCTCAAGATCTTTAAGTTTATCGCCATGGAATAAAGCAAAAATACCTAGACCCTGCATAGCACCATTGGCCGCCTCGGCACTCGGCGCTTGATGAATGATTTTTGCTAGCAGTTCAACGCCATTTTCAGCCCCTAAATTACCTATAGCTAAAGCTAAAGATTGCTGCACTTCGGGATTTGTCTCTTGCCAAAGGCGCTGCTCAAGAAGAGAGGTTTGTTTAGCGTCGCCACTAATTCCCAGGGCAAAAGCCGCGGTTTGGCGTATCGAAGACTTGCTGTTGGTAAGTTGCGGCACAATCAAGTCGGCAGCCTCTTTTCCACCAATTCGACCAAGCGCAATTAAAGCCACTCGAACGGTTTCGGACTTATTACAAGCTAATGCAGCTTGTGTTAGCTCTTGATCTATCGCTCTTTGATCCGCCATTTTATAGAGCTGCTGATGCGCCACACAGTCCAGCATGGCGTTATTTTTTGCTAGCGGGCCACAAGCAGAAGCTAAAACCAAGCTCAAAAAAGCCATTAGTACAAAAATTAGTCTAGAAAAAAAACGCATCAAGATCTCCATTTTGGTTTTAGTATGGCCTTAGTTCGAGTTTCGCTGTGGTTTCAATAGTCGAAGCAAGGTAAAATAACACCATTATTTTTGGTCACTAGAGTAACCCATGGCTCAATACATTTATACCATGAATCGGGTTGGTAAAATTGTTCCGCCCAATAAAACCATTTTAAAAGACATCTCTCTATCTTTTTTCCCAGGAGCTAAGATTGGTGTTCTCGGTCTAAACGGTGCCGGTAAATCCACCTTGCTTCGGATTATGGCTGGGATTGATACGGATATTGAAGGCGAAGCGCGCCCACAAGCAGGGATTAATATTGGCTACTTGCCACAAGAGCCGCAGCTCGACGAAAGCAAAAACGTACGAGAAGTTATAGAGCAAGCGGTTTCGCACGTTAAAGATGCCTTAAACGAACTTGATCAAGTTTACACCGCTTATGCCGAAGAAGGTGCTGATTTTGATGCCCTAGCTAAACGCCAAGGCGAGCTAGAAGCCATTATTCAAGCATCCGATGGCCATAATTTGGAAAATGCGCTAGAGCGCGCAGCTGATGCCTTAAGACTACCAGCTTGGGAAGCTAAAGTTGAACACTTGTCTGGTGGTGAGCGTCGCCGTGTGGCGATTTGCCGTTTACTGCTGGAAAAACCTGATATGTTGTTGCTGGATGAACCGACCAACCACTTGGATGCGGAATCGGTTGCCTGGCTGGAGCGCTTTTTGGTGGATTATAATGGTACTGTGGTCGCCATTACCCACGATCGTTACTTCTTAGATAATGCTGCGGGCTGGATTTTAGAGCTCGATCGCGGTTACGGTATTCCGTGGGAAGGTAATTACTCTTCTTGGTTGGAGCAGAAATCTGCACGTTTGGAAATTGAAGCCAAACAAGAAGCGTCACGCCAAAAAACCATGAAAGAAGAATTGGAGTGGGTGCGCTCCAACGCTAAAGGCCGACAAGCCAAATCCAAAGCACGGATGGCGCGATTCGAAGAATTATCCAGCAAAGAGTTCCAAGAACGCAACGAGACTCGTGAATTATACATTCCGCCAGGGCCACGCCTAGGTACGCAAGTGATTACCGCCAAAGGCCTAAGCAAAACTTTTGGCGACAAGCTGTTGTATAACGACTTAAGTTTTAACTTACCACAAGGTGGTATCGTCGGCGTGATTGGCCCCAATGGTGCGGGTAAATCCACCATGTTCAAATTGATCACAGGCCAAGAAACGCCGGATGCCGGCGAGCTGATTGTTGGCGAAACCGTTGAGTTGTCGTATGTCGACCAAAGTCGCGACAGTTTGGACGATAGCAAAACCGTGTGGGAAGAAATTTCGGACGGCTTGGATCTGGTCACCGTTGGTAATTACACAACCTCATCACGTTCTTACTGCGGGCGTTTTAACTTTAAAGGCTCTGATCAACAAAAACGCATTGGTAACTTGTCAGGCGGCGAGCGCAACCGGGTTCACTTGGCGAAGTTATTAAAATCTGGCGGTAACGTGTTGCTACTGGATGAGCCGACTAATGATTTAGACGTAGAAACTTTACGCGCCTTGGAAGATGCACTGCTAGCTTTCCCAGGCTGTGCGGTAGTGATTTCGCACGATCGCTGGTTCCTCGATAGAATCGCCACACACATTTTAGCCTTTGAAGGCGACAGTGAAACGATTTGGTTTGAAGGTAACTATCAAGAGTACGAAGCGGATAAAAAGCGCCGCCTTGGTGCCGATGCTGATCAACCGCATCGGATTAAATATCGTAAAATTTCTAAATAATTAATCTAGTGATTCCCGCAAAGCGGGAATTTATTTCAAGCCATCAGGCCAGCCTTAATAAAGTGCGGTATCAATAATCTGCTGGATCGCTGCTATAAGTCACTGGAACGGTAACGGTTATGGTTTGGCCATTATCGATATTCAAGTTGATGTCGATTTGTTGTCCCACTACCGAAATACTGGTACAAGCAGCAGCAACCGAGCAAGAAACGCTACCGATAGTTAGGCCATTAGGAACGCGATCACTGATCAGGGCGGCTGTGACATTGGCTGGACCAGAATTAGTCACTTGGATTTGGTAACTGCTAACTTGGCCGGGAGAATAGGTCGGATTTGGATCAGACTTAGTCACCTCAAGATCAGCAGCACAAGGATAAACCAAGTTACCTGAAGTATCGGAACCACTTGAACCCGAAGAACCGCCAAAGGTTTCATTACGACTGGTGGTCGTTCCCGAAGCACCACCAGCAACGTTAACGCTTGGGTTGCCTGCACCAGAAGAATAAATCACATAACCACCGGCACCGCCACCACCAGGGCCATGCATGGCGTTAGAGCCGCTATCGCTAGTCCAAGCATCCCCGCCATCGCCACCCACGGCAGAAACGCTCACCCCATTAAGCCCTGCGGTAGCAATAATTACTGCCGAACCTGCAGCCCCCGCGCCGCCGCCGGCATCATTATTGAGTGATTCGATACCGTCATTACCATCAATATTGATGCTAAAAGAGCCTGAAATAATATTGCTACGAATAATCGCGACGCCACCGCCATTACCGCCATGCGGAGCATCATCGTTATTAGCCATACCTGCGCCACCACCGCCGCCAAATACCACGCGGGCAGCAGTCGCAGGGAAAGCACCACCGCCTAAGCCACCTACATTTTCAGTGATCGGATCGGTATTCCAGCCAGCTCCGCCTTGACCACCCGCGCCGAAGTTACCTCCACCGCCACCGGCGGAATCGTTACCATTAAGCCATTCGTTTCCGCCACCACCAGCATTACCGGGCGCACCGCGCGCATAATCACCATTTGGATAACCATCGGCAGGCGAAGCGCCATTGGTATCCACTACCGCAGTACCGTTAAAAATAAATTGTGGGGTGCCAGCAATTCCTTCACCTTTAGCCGCATGTCGATTGCCACCAGGCCCGGTATTATTCACCGCATTGGCGACGTACTGAAAGCGCTGCGCCGCGGTCGTAGCCACCCCGTTATCCTGATAAGCACCGCCACGGAAGCCCAACCCCGCCAAATCCACGTTAGCACCGCCACCCGACACAGTACCCGCAACATCGACCACAAAAACACCACCTAAAGCCCCATCCCAAGGAGTGGCGGTTAAGGTTCCGGAAAAAGTCACGTCTTGGTATTGCGGCACCTTAATCACCTGATAACTTCTTTGTCCCGAAGCTAAGCTGGCTGAACTTTTGGTATAAGAATTTTGTAGTCCGTTAGCAAAAGTAATGCTTGAGCCTGAAACCGAAATAACGCTGGCAAACTCATATAAACCGGTACTATTTATTACCGTATAACCACTACCAGTGCTGCCATCGCCATAGCTATTACTATCGGTAGAATTGATGGTGGCGTCCTGCATTTGAATAATCAGCACCAAGTCGCCTGCAGCCAGACTTTCGCCAGCACCACTTGAAGCCCCAACCGTTAAGCTGGTCGCGCCCGCTGATACGCCACCAGTCGGCTCATAATAGGTATTAATAACGCCAGTAATGGTAGGACTACCGTCTTCTCCTGGAGTAGCGCAAAAGTTTGCCGTAGCACTCATGCTAAAGCTGCTCGCCAAAACGGCGGCTAAAATTAATTTTTTCATTACCAAATAATTATAAATATACTACTTTTTGTAGCTTCGATTATAACAACAAAAGACCTTTTGATGAGTTAAAATTGTAAACTTTTGTCTGCTCCGATGAGCTATTTACGCAAGTGCCCACTGATCGAACCGGGTTTGATAATCCGCTGGTTTATAGATCTCAAGTTGATAGCAGCTTTCGCCACGCGCCAAATATTTAATTTCAAAGTGAGTACGCCTAGACTCTTTATCCACTTCAAATGCTTTCATCGGTAGTTGCCAGAGGGTTTCGGCCTGTTGCTTTGCTTCTGCAAAATACTCCTCAATATTGGTTGCCAGAATAATTTTAGCTTCTGGTTTTAAGCGCGACAGTAAAAACTCAAAAAATGGCATGTTAAGCCAACGCTGCGCTGCATTTTTCGGTTCAGGATTAGGGTATAACAGAAAAACCCCGTTTAATGATTGCGGCGGCAAAGCGTGTACCAGCCAAGGAATAGCATCAGCATGCACTGGCGTTAAATTCTTCAAACGTTGCTTTTGCGCTCTGACTTTGTCGATTCTTTGGGCAAAATCCTCAAACTTAACTCGCGTCCGCTCAATGGCGATTAATTGCTTATCCGGATTAGCCTGTGCAAATTGTAACGCATGTAAACCTCGTCCAGCGCCTATTTCTACATAGCAGTTTTCGCTGATCTGGGGTTTATCAAAGTTGCGTGGTAGAAATAGCTTGTTTGGCTTAAAAACTCTCATTAAAAACTGTAAGTTTTATCAAAATTTGATTATACAAGAGCTGGTCATCAAAAATCATAAATATAGTATTGACCTCTTTAAAATCAATGATTAAGCTGTACTTATTAAACCAGTCGGTTTAATAAGCACTCTAAACAGTTAAAGGTAGGTAGGCAGGGAAGATGAGCAAAAATGTTAGCGTTAGGACTCTTAAATTCAGCAGCATCTTCTTTTCTTTTCTTATCGTTCTAAATTTTCCTGCGCTTCAAGCCAGCGACTTTATTGTGGGTATCGGTCATGACGATGTGCTCGATGCAACCGATAGCCAATCCACAGCCATAGTTCTAGAATACCACTTGCCAGAGTTTTATCAGTGGAAAGACTTTAGCTTTAAGGCCGCTACCGCCATTCATTATGATACCGATGAGGACTTTTGGATTGGGTTCGGGATTGCTGCAGATTATCCATTAAATGAAAACTGGTTCTTAGAAATGAGCCTGATGCCAGGTTATTACAATGCAGGCGACGACGGCTCTCAATTAGGTTATGACGTTGAGTTCCGCTCCTTGCTGGGTTTTGCCTATATTCTTGATCAAGATAGTAGCTTAAGCTTATCCATCGACCATAAGTCCAATGCCGATCTGGGTGATGAGAACAAAGGCTCCGAAACCGTATCGCTTCGCTATCGATTGCGCTTTTAACTCAGGCGGTATTGCTACTCAATCGTGACTTTTATCTTCACCTTCAGGTACCTTATCTTTTACTTTTGTCATTACCTTTAGGGTAGCGAAAGTCACCATCGCAATAATAATGGCGATCTCTAGTCGGTGAATACCAACTGCAATGCCAATTGCTGCTGTGCTCCATAAACTAGCCGCAGTGGCGAGCCCCGTAACTCGGCCGCCATCTTTTAAAATAGCGCCACCGCCAATAAAACCTATGCCGGTAATAATGCCACCGATAATTCGGGCTTGCTCACCATTATCAGGCGCAATATCAGCACCGATCAAAACAAAACCGCAAGCGGCAATGCTGACCAAAGGAAAAGTTCTAATACCCGCACTTCGCGTATTGCTTTCTCGATTCCAAGCAATCGGAAAAGCTAATACATAAGCCACCATCATTGTTAACAGGTGGTTTAAAATCAATCCCCAATCGATTTCAAGCATAGTAGCTCCTTAGTATCGTTAAATTTAGCTTAGCAAAGTCACGCGGCTTGAACAGTGTATCGGCTGGAACTTGCTGTTCAGATTACTTTTATTACAAATAGCTTAACACTTCTTCTAATCGACTAACGCCATGCACTTGCAAACCTTTAATCGATTTGGAGGGCACATTACCTTGTGGCACTATCGCTTTTTTAAAGCCGTGTTTTACCGCCTCATTCAATCGCTCTTGGCCATTGGGCACTGGGCGAATCTCCCCTGCTAGACCAATCTCACCAAAAATCACCTGGTGTTGCTCTAATGGCCTATTTCGCAAACTCGAAATAATTGCCGCTATTAATGCCAGATCCGCCGAGGTCTCCATAACCCTTACCCCGCCAACCACATTGGCGAACACATCTTGATCAAAGGTGGCAATACCCCCGTGACGATTAAGCACTGCTAATAACATGGCAATTCTTTGATGATCCAATCCAACTGCGATGCGTTTTGGTTGCGGCGCGTGGGATGAATCCACCAAGGCTTGGATCTCGACCAACATCGGGCGAGTGCCTTCCCAAGTTGCCATTACCGCACTGCCAGCAACCGGATCTTGATATTTAGAAAGAAAAATTGCCGAAGGATTTTTCACCTGCTTTAAACCCGTATCGGTCATAGCAAAAACGCCCAGCTCGTTAACCGCGCCAAAGCGGTTTTTTACGGCGCGCAACAAGCGCAAGCGTCCGTCTCGCTCACCCTCGAAATATAATACTGCATCTACCATGTGCTCAAGCACTCGCGGTCCTGCCAGCGCACCATCTTTAGTGACATGGCCAACCACCAGCAAGGTGATTCCTGTTTGCTTAGCAAAGCGCACTAGTTGGGCTGCCGACTCGCGGACCTGGGCTACTCCGCCCGGTGCCGATTGCAGCAACTCGGTATAGATGGTTTGAATAGAATCCACCACCATCACCTTGGGCTTTTGCAGCAAAGCTTGTGCAGTAATATTTTCCACTTGAGTTTCGGTCAACAAATCAAACTCGCCCGTAGCAAGCCCCAACCGCTGAGCTCGCATAGTCACCTGCTGCATTGATTCCTCGCCAGTGACATACAAAACCGAATCGCTTTCGCTAATTTTACACAGGCTTTGTAGTAAAATGGTGGACTTACCAATCCCGGGATCGCCACCCATAAGCACTACTGAACCAGGTACTAAGCCGCCGCCTAATACCCGATCCAACTCGCTTAGACCTGAGGATATGCGCGGTAATTCAGACAAATCCACCTTGTCCATCCGCACCACTTTGGTTTTTTCGCCAGCATACCCAGTAAAGCGCGAGCTTTTGCCGCTGCTCGATTTCTTCTCATCAAGATGCTCAACCAAAGAGTTCCAAGCTTTACATTGACCACACTGCCCCGCCCATTGCGGAGTCTCACTACCGCACTCTTGGCAGACATAGATTGTTTTCGTTTTTGCCATTAATTATTCTCAAATACTCATGCTCAGACGCTTCTTTGTTAAATTTTCGCAAAGCGCCATTTGTCTTAGCAATTTTCATGTGTTTGCCGCAGCTCTTAATAGCGACAAGATTACCTTCTCTTTTGAAATACTGCTAGTGATAATCTAAAAACAGCTCAAAGATAAGCTTCTCAAACTTTTGAAAACACTGTTTCAGTACATATTTGATGACCATGAAAACTGCCACAACCAAAAGGAGTCCATTAGTAAGACTCCATACTGGTACAGGCGAAGCCACTAACTCGAGTTTAGAAAAACTCGCGCTAATTATGGCAAAAATAAAGCTACTACTAAGAAAAACGGCTCTAGTGACTATCTGTTTCTTTGAGAATGGAATAAAGGCACCGTTAGCTATACTGAGTATCAACAAGGTTACTGTTGCTAAAATGAGTAGAAGTATAAAAAGTTCACTTCGCTCCCAACGAATTAGGCCTGTAGAATCTGATTTTTTAACCAGAGCTAACAGACCAAACAGTAGATTCAGCAATAAACTGATTCTGCTAAATAGGTTACTTAGCTTCATGACCATTCCTTAGGAAGACTTTAGTAAAATCGAGTCGTTCCAATTGGCTTTTGAGAAAATCACTACCACAATCACTCCCGCTCCCATAATCAGGCTATAGAGTGTTGCAAACCGATTGTAACCAAAGATCCAAGGGGTCAGTATAAAGACACTGCTAGCCAATAAATCGAACACCAAATGACCTTTATAGCTAATTAAAGGTTTAATACTCAAAGCATAGTCAGACAATAAACTGTAGCCAATTAAGCCAAAGCCCATGACAATGGAAATATAAAAAGCCAATTGCGATTGCTGTTCTAAACCAATTACAAAAGGTAGGGCAATAAGGCCGATTGCAGCCAAGTAATCTAAATAACCATGCAGTTTTGAATTGATAAATTTCATGTGAGTTTCCTTGAGCAAAAAGGTAGCGAAGCCGAAGCTCCGCTAGGAACGGTTAAAGCGCAGTGGCTGCTTTGTGTTTGATTTTTTTCCATTGCTTTTCAGCTTTGGCAATAGTTCCACGTTGATCTTGTTGGTACATTTTATAAATCTCCTCATTTAGAAAAACGTACAGTTTGCCGTCAACTACTGAGGCATACTGAGGATCGCCATCAAATTTTTTGCCCACTGAAACACCGAAAGTACAGAAACCACCATTTTGTGGGATATAGCGCTCAGGATTTTTCTCAAAGGTGTTTTTATTTTCTTCATTCGAAAAATAATAAGCCACGCCATCATGAGTAGCAGCGAATGCAGCAGAACCCTCGGTTCGGTTGCCAATATCTAAAAATGCTACCGGGTCGACACCATGTAAGCCAAGGGGTGCGCCCACAGCGGTTAAACCTGGTACAACATTGTTTTCATCAGCAGCATAAATATCAGGCGTAAATGTCGCTGCCGAAACTAAAGTTAAAGTCGCAATACTAAGTTTGGTAAAAGTTTTCATACATATCTCCAGTTTTTGAGTTAAGGGGGTTAGATTAAACAGGATTAGCTGACACTTCAGGGAAATCTATTTCAGTTTCAGCTAAGTGGTTAAAGTAGTTGGTGAATATATTCAGAACCGTATTGGCAAAAATTTCGATAATGATGCCATCGGATAGCCCAGCATCACGCAAAATTTGCACGCTACGGGTTGCGACTCTTCCTTGTTTAGCGATTATTTCATTAACAAAGTAGAGTATCTTTTGGGTTGTTTCGCTTGAAGAATCACCCGATAAATTGGCTCGCATTTCTTTGGCATCCAAGCCTACATTTGCTCCAATAAAAGTATGGGCAGAAGCACAATAGTCGCAATCATTTGCTCCTGCTGTAGATAGCGCAATTTGCTCTTTTAATGCCGCTGAAAGCTCACCGTGAGCCAGAGCCTCTGAAAAGTTTAGGTAAGCTATTAAGCTTGATTCTGAGTTTGCTAAGGTAGCAATAATGTTAGGCAACACACCCATTTTAGTTTTAACCGTGGTTAAAATTTCTTGAGTATTAGCGTTTGCCTCGTTAGGGTCGATGCGGTTAATTCTTTGCATTTCAGTCTCCAATAAATTTGGTGTTGCTGGAAATGCAAATATGATGAATCCAAATTGATTCATCAATAGACAGGCTTTAAATCAATCGTTACTGCAAAAGATGTGAGACGATGTGCAAATTTTGTTGGTTTTTTCTTACGTTAACTGGCTAATTTTCGGCAGTCGGAAGGCGCCACTCCAAACTTATTTGAGAAGGCTCTGGTAAAAGCAGCGGCCGATTGGTAACCGATTTTTGTAGCCACTTGCTGCACGCTAAGGTGTGACTCTTCAAGCAAGGATAAGGCTTTTTGTAAACGCCAATCGGATAAATAAGCCATCGGAGCCTTACCAATTACCTCTTGGAATTTTTTAGCAAAACGGCTTCTGGACATGGCCACTTCCGAGGCTAACTTTTCCACCGTCCAATAATGCTGCGGTTGCTTGTGTATCAACTGTAATGAGCGACCAATCTTAGGATCTTTAAAGCCATTGACAATATCATTAAGATTATCATCTTCGCATATCCCAGCTCTTAGCAATTCAATAAACACAATTTCCGACAGGCGCGTTATCGAAGCCATAGCTCCGAGATCTGCAGAAAAAACTTGGCGCTTGAGCATCATAAGTAGCTCATCCAACAAAGGATGCTTTGCTCGACACGCGGTTCGCACGACAATCATTGATGGTAGCGCTGTCAATAAAGGGTGTTCCGCTCCTGTGCGGAAAGTGAAATGCCCGCAGATCAATTGGCTAGAGCCTGGCATATTATCTTTACCATCGGTTAAAACGCCCTCGCCTTGATAACCCGAGTTTTGCATCACTTGCTCCAAGGGATAGCTTTGGCTGGTTGCACTATCTGCCAAGGTATGAGCTGAGCCATGCGGAATGAGCACCAAGTCACCCGCCGTTATTTCGCAATAAGCACCGCCTTTTACTTTGACAAAACAGTTCCCCTGAGCGACTAAATGAAAGCGAGCCGCTTGTTCTAAATCTGGAACATTAACCCCCCATTCCGGTGAAAAATTTGTCCTAAAATAAAAAGCTCCTTTTACATTAAGGGTAGTAAATATGTCTTCAAATATATCCATAAGCCTTCTCTTAACTGCTATCACCGTTAGCTAAATAGAGAGCAAAATCTCAATTTTGTGACAAAAAATTAGTTTTGACTAAAAACCAGCTCTTAGCCTATGCAGCTTTGCAATGATCACCATTTGAATTTGCTACTAAGCCCCCAATTTATAGGTTAGAATGTGATGAATGAAGTTTTGGTAAAATAACGACTGACACTGTGGAATTGACAAAAACCGATTGGCGGCCCGATAGCTGGAAACAGAAACCTGTTAGTCAGCAGATTAATTATGGCGATGAGCAGGCGCTCAATAGCGTGATCGGCCAACTGCGCCAGTTGCCACCTTTGGTTTCAGCCACCGAAGTTGATAATCTAAAAAGCCAAATCGCGCTAGCGCAACAGGGCAAACATTTTATCCTGCAAGGCGGTGATTGCGCCGAGTCCTTTGCTGACTGTAATGCCGACTCAATCTCGCAAAAAGTTCGCCTATTGGTGAATTTAAGCCTGCTATTAAGCAATAAAATCGATAAACCCATCAGTCGCATTGGCCGAATTGCAGGGCAGTATGCCAAGCCGCGCTCGCAATTGATGGAAACCAAGCTTGATGAAACCTTTCACAGTTATCGCGGCGATCTGGTTAACTCGATCCACTTTAGCGAATCGGCTCGAACGCCCGATCCGGAACGAATGTTACAAGGCTACAGCTATGCTTCCTTGACCCTCAATTACATTCGTTCGATGTTAGAGAGCGATCTCGACCAACTATTGCAGCTAGATAAAGAAACCCAAGCTTTAGCACAACTTAAACAAAGCGCCAAGCTGCACCAAAGTTTGTGCCAATTCCAACAAATGGCACAGCTATTCCAGCGCTTCTATGGCTCTAAAGCCATGAACAAAGGCCTAATGGAGTTTTTTACCAGTCATGAAGCCTTGCACCTGCATTACGAGGAAGCGCTAACGCGGCAAGACAAAGACGGTAACTGGTACAATTTATCGACTCATTTTCCGTGGGTCGGAATGCGCACTGCCAATCCTGATAGCGCCCATATCGAATATTTGCGCGGCATTGCCAATCCGGTCGCGATAAAAGTAGGGCCGCAAATGCAGCCACAACAACTGCTGGCTCTATGTAAACTGCTCAACCCAAACAATGAAGCTGGCCGTTTGACCCTCATTCATCGTTTCGGCCACCAACAAATTGCTAGAAAATTGCCCGCTTTAATTCAAGCAGTGGAATCTGCCAACCACAAAGTTCTTTGGTGTTGCGATCCTATGCACGGTAATGGTCAACTCGCGGCCAACGGTATTAAAACCCGTGATTTCCAGCATATCCAAAGCGAACTTGAACAAGCCATCGCGATCCATCAAAACAGCGACTCAATTTTAGGCGGTTTACACCTAGAAATGACCGCAGAGGCGGTGATGGAATGTGTCGGCAGCAGCTACCAGATCTCTGCGCAAGAATTGAACAAATCCTACACCAGCTTGGTCGATCCAAGACTCAATATCAGCCAAGCTTTTGAATTAATTGATAATCTTGACATTTCTATACAAAAAACATCTCCTAAAAGTCAACTAATACCTTGATCTAATAGCGATTTTTGGCATATATTAGTAAAGTTAATAAAGGAGTTACGGAAATGACCTCGGCATCAAAACTATCTGTTATTGCTATCGTAAGCGCTTTGGTAGGTTACAGTAGCCAAACCAGTGCTAGCGTCAATAGCCGATGCAATACTTTCTATGCTGCCGACAGCTATCATCAGCAAGTCGACTCTGAGCAACTGGAAATCATCCAACACGCCGAACCGGATTTACCACCTGCCGACTTTGTCGTCAGCCCAAAAACCAAGAAAAAACCTTCTACAAATTTCTTTTCATGGTTAACCAATAGTCATACAATGCCAAGCCTGCACTTTATCGAGTTCATAGAGCTACTTGGCCACGAGAATGACTAACTCCAACAACCACGATACTAAAAACCCTAATCATAACAATACTGCGCAACCAAGCAGCCTTGGCTTTTGGTCCACGATCAAGAGTGTACTTGGCGCTATGATTGGTGTGCAAAGCGAAGCACAACGGGAAAAAGATTTCGAAAAAGCCGATCCGGTCAAACTCATTCTTGGCGGTATCATTTTCACCGTACTATTTATTTTGACCATCCTCTACTTTGTAGGAAATGCACTGGAATCTGCGGGACAATAATCGCTGATTAATAAAACTAAAATTAGCCGCAGTTTAATCTAAATAACTCGCAATCAACTCCTTGGCTTTACTGCGATTACCGCCATCACAAGAAATAAAGCGTTGCACCTCAAACTTGCGGATCTTATCGGCATTTTTATAAATTTCCCGAGCAACCAAAGTATCGTGATTGGAAATAACCGTTTGCACCCCTTTTTTACGCGCTTCTTCTGCTAAGAAACCTAACTGAACTTGCTGATCGTAGCTAAAACCTTGTTTGGCATAGTTGGTAAAATTAGAAGTCAAGCTGCGTGGCAAATAGGGAGGATCACAATAGATCACATGGCCATTGCGGGCGTTATTAAAGGTTTTGTCAAAACCTTGGCAACGAAACTCGGCCTTTTTTGATTTCTGGTAAAAGAACTCCATTTCTTTGGCTGGGAAATAGGGTTTCAAATAACGACCAAAAGGTACATTAAAACCACCGGCTCGATTATAGCGACATAAGCCATTGTAGCCATGACGATTGAAATACAAAAACAAGGCCGAACGCTCCCAACCTACGGACAATTGATTGAAGTGCTCTCATAGTTGGTAGTAGCGCTTTTCATTATTATTTTTCGCTACAAAATACTGGCTGCAATAATCAATAAACCGATCTTGACCTTTTTTTAAATCGTTAAACAGATTGATCAGATCCGGATTAATATCGGTCAACAAATAACGTTCGTAATCTGCGTTAAGAAAGACTACGCCCGAGCCTACAAAAGGTTCGATCAGCTTTTTACCGCTTGGTAAAGCATTTAATACTTTCGGCAATACACGGTATTTACCGCCAGCCCACTTTAGAAATGGTCTTTTATAATCGTTTGCTTTAGCGCTCAACTTTTTACTGTTCGCCACTTCCGCATTCGATTTATGTTGTTGGGCTTTTTGGATAGTCAAAATATCTTAGTTATACTAACGCAGTTAAAATTACTTAGCTGGAGCTAGTGTAACAAAACCGATCAGGATTAAAAGCCATAAACTGGATATCAGATGAAAAAAGCTAACTTTATATTTGCTCATGGCGCTGGGGCTGACAGTCAGTCTGAATTTATGACGACTCTGGCAAAGCTTATTCGTTGCCAGCAACTGAACGTCATTAGATTCGACTTTCCTTATATGCAACGCCGCCAGTTCACAGGCAAAAAATCACCACCCGATCGAATGGATAAGCTGCAAAATGCTTTTATCGAGCAGATAGAAACTATCAAGGCTGACACTAATGGCGAGCAGATTTTTATTGGTGGCAAATCCATGGGTGGTCGAGTGGCGACCATGATAGCCGATCAAGTATCAGTAGCTGGCGTTGTTTGCTTTGGTTACCCTTTTCACCCACCCGGTAAGCCAGAAAAATTACGCACCGAACATTTACAAACCCTGCAAACCCCTTGCTTAATTCTACAAGGTGAACGAGATACCTTTGGCAAAGTTGACGAAGTTTCAACTTATGGCTTAGCGCCAAGCATTGATGTGCGTTGGTTTAAAGATGCCAATCATAGCTTGGAAACTTTAAAGCGCTCCGAAATAAGCACCGAACAAAGCTGGCAATTAGCGGCCAATCAAGCGCAAAATTTTATGCTTGAACAGCTAAATGCTTAGCTTGTATGTGCTGCTTAAAACGAAACCGTACGATGTGAGCCTAATTACGGGTAAAGGCAAAGGCCCCAATAATCTATCTAGTCTAATCCAATTAGTCTTATACAGAACCTTTACACTTCTTGATTGATATTTTTATTAATTAGTATCAAGATTAGGTGATAGGACTTTTAACCCAAGCGAACTTGTATGAGTGTTACCATGAACAAAACCATCAAATCTTTAATCAAATGTGTTTTCTTGCTCGCCAGCGTGGCTGTGATCAGCGGTTGCCCAAACGAAGAAATGCAAGCTAACAACGAACAAACGCCAAAAGCCAGCAATAAGATCCCGAAAGAAAAGCACTCAAACCAAGATA
This sequence comes from Kangiella sp. TOML190, assembly GCF_023706045.1. Lineage (NCBI taxonomy): Bacteria > Pseudomonadati > Pseudomonadota > Gammaproteobacteria > Kangiellales > Kangiellaceae > Kangiella > Kangiella sp. TOML190. The sequence goes on along the minus strand of NZ_BQYL01000001.1, from coordinate 1,336,706 downwards.
CTCGAAACATCGGCAAAGATCCGCAACGGATCGCCCCTGCTGGTGACAACAGCAAAGTTAGCCAAGCGACGTTAAAGCAACAGTACAGTAGTTTGATGGAGCTGATTGCTGACAAGAGTTGCGATAGCGACAGTCATTGTCGAGCATTACCTGTGGGCTCGCGCGCTTGTGGCGGACCAGATGGCTACGAAGCCTATTCCACTAAAAACACCAATCTGCAAGCGATTAACCAGTTAGCACAAGAGTATGCTGCTGCTCGCAATCGCTACAATCAAGAAAATCAAATGGCCAGTATTTGTTCGATAGAGTTAAAACCGAACGTTTCTTGTATTAGTAACCAGTGCCAAAAACAATCGGGTCGCCAGATGATCCAATAACGCTAAAATAAAAGCCTCAGCTTTTCAAGATCCAGTTGAGAAGCTGACTGCTGATAACCAATTTCCGCTAACAAAGGTGCTGGTAAATTAGTTTTCAGCCAAGTTAAATTTTCATCGTAATAAGCCATTTGGGGGTCAAGTTGATTTGCAACCCAGCCGACAACCTTTAACCCACTAGCTTCTACCGCTTGATAAGTAAGTTGTGCATGATTCAAGCAGCCCAATTTCATGCCGACTACCAGGATAACCGACAGTTCTAATTCGGCGACCCAATCGGCATAAGTTTCAGTTTGATTCAGCGGTGTTAACCAGCCGCCCGCACCTTCGATTAAACACAAATCAGCAGCATCAAATTGAGTCTTATGGGCAAAGAAATATTCCGATAACTGAGCAACGCTCAACGCTTGTCCTAACCGCTGAGCAGCGATATGAGGCGCAATCGGCTCAGCAAAACGAATGGGATTCACCACTTCATAAGCCAAAGTTCCTTGGTTTGCTAAATAAAGTGCACGCGCATCCGAGTTGATCAAACCTTCATGATGCAACTCATCCGTTTCCGGCTCGCGAATTTGACCATTTTGGCTATCAGAAGCAATCGGTTTTAAGCCCACTACCTTATGCCCTTGGACGCGCAAAGCACGGATCAGCAAGGCGGTAACGTAGGTTTTACCCACTTCAGTATCGGTGCCTGTGATAAAATAGGTTTTAGTCATAATGTGCGCTAAGTGGTTATTTTTCTGGCCAAAAAAGGTATTATGACATTAAGATAGGGTATATTTAAGTAGCATTTATTGGTATAACTTTAAAAAGATTACAAAAAAGTTAACCATTTTAATAATATCGGCTGATAACAACAGCCAATGATTACAAGCTTTGCGTACTATGGAATCTGCATCGAATTTTTTGGCCAACAACGTTCTAACGCTCGGAATATTAATTATTCTAGGTCTAGTTATTGCCGTCGTTTACGCTGCGCTGAAGCACGCTCTGGTAAGACAATTGGAATCAAAAATCAGCCAGTTGAATAACGTCTTACAAGAAAACACCCAAAACATTGCGCAAAAGCAAAAACTGCTGGAAGCAAAAACCGAAGCGCACGATGAACTTAAAACGTCATTACAAGACTTATCTGCGCGTCATCAAGATCTGCGTCATGAATTTAACGACACCGCCCAAAAACTCAGTAAAGTTTCTAGCAATTATGAGCAGGTGCAAAAAGACTATTTGACTTCCGTTCAGACCATCGCTGATAACCAAAGAGAGTATGAGCTGGATAAGCAGTCACGCCAAAATCAGTTCGACAAACAACTGCTGGAAGTTCGCCAGGAAGCCGAGAATAAGATTGATAATTTCCAAGAAAACTATCGCGCTGAATTTGAGCACCTCAAAAAAAGCCACAAGCGCTTAGTACAGGCAAACCAGACCATGAGCAAGAATGTGGATAATTTGCGCAGCGAGCGTGACTTTTATCGCACTGAGTTCCAAACCTTGCGTAACTTCTTACACGACTCTCAGGTAGGTAAAGCCAAGAAGTTAGTCGAAGAGCACGATATCAATTTTGAGAAGAATAAAAAAGTCGTCAAACTGTCGAATAAAGACTCTTAGAACTCTTTTATTAAATTACAGTTCGATCCCGTATTGATGGTATTCAAGAGGAATAGACTCGCGTCCAAACGCATGGCCGTAGATCAATTCGTAAGTCGCCGGTAACTCACCATTATCCAATCTAAACTGCTGATAATGCTTCTCTAGTTGCTTCAAAGCACGCGGACTGGTAAGCCCTGATTTTCGCTGTTTATCAATATTATGAGCGCCAATGTTTTTCAAATCGCGCATCAGCTCAATGGCTTTATCATAGCCAATAATCACAGCTTCACTATCCACCACCGGATCAAGCAAAGCCGCATTTAACATAGCATCGCCAAGGTGATGCATATCAATAAAATCGTTGACGTGCTTATGCTCATCAACCGCCTGCCAGCTGCTTTTCAACTCATGCAAAGTATCAGGGCCGAGCGAAGTAAAAAGCAACAAACCATTAGGTTTTAACACTCGATGTAATTCTTTAAACAAGAGATCCAGTTTATCTATCCACTGAAAGGTCAGATTAGAAAACACCAGATCTTGACTATTTTCAGCCAAGGGCAAGCTCAAAGCATCGGCACAAATATAATCTTCATTGCTCGATTGGGCGCGACTGAAATCAACCATCCCTTGCGCAATATCAATTCCAGAAACCTTAGCTTCCGGGTATCGCTTTGCCAATAAGCGGCTGCAATAGCCAGTACCGCAGCCAATATCCAAAATAGCCGATGGTTGTAGTTTGAAGAAATCGAGCCGCTCTAACAAACGTTCGCCAGCGATACGCTGAAAAAATGCCGCAGCATCGTAGCTTTTAGCTGCTTTGGTAAAAGAGTTGGCGATATCGGCTTGTTCGATTTGATTAACCATAGATTATTATTGGTTTAAAAAGTGAATTAGATCTTGAGTAAACTCAGCGCGATTAGTCAAAAATGGCGCATGACTGGCTTTAGGGTAAACCTTAAAGCTGCTTTGTGGATCTATATCCTGAATGGCTTGCGCCGCTTTATTCGGCACCAGCGTGTCCAAGCGCCCATATAAGCGCAGGCGTGGCATGGTTAACCTCGCCAACCCTTGCCGCAAATCCACATCACTCAACATATTAAGACCATCACGCAAAGCTTTAGTCGCCGGCGTGCCATGCACAAACACCGTGTCTTTGAGCAGTCTTATGTCTTCCTTTTGGGTTTCGCTACCCATCGCTTGGATCGCCAGAAAGCGAATAATGGTACCTTGATAATCTTCTTCTAAAAAACGACAAAATGAATCCATAATGTTGGGTTTCATACCACAAGGCCAATCCTCGCTCTGCACAAATTTAGGACTCGAAGCCACCGTGATCAGCTTGGCTACTCTATCCGCTTGAGTCAAAGCGATATTGGTTGCCACCACACCGCCGAGCGACCAGCCGAGATAATGAGCTTTGGCGGGGGCAACTTTTAGCACTTGCTCCGTCAAAAGCTCTAGATCGTAATCGCCGCTGGGGATCGGCGAGCGACCAAAACCCGGCAAATCAATCAAGTGTACTCGACAATGCTTGGTGAGCTCGTCCAACAGTAGGTTCCATATTCCTGAATGCAAACCCCAGCCATGCAGCAACACCAGATCTTCTGCATCCGCTTTTTTGCTGTTATGAGTTTCAAGGTAAGGTTGTATCGAACTCAAGCTAACACCTCTTGTGAACAATTTGTTAAAGCCGTTTTTAAAGCGACGACTAGCTGCTCAATCTGAGCTTGGCTATGCTCTGCCGATAAAGTTATGCGTAGTCGTGCTTGGTTGGCCGGCACCGTAGGCGGCCGGATCGCCACCGCTAAAATATGCTGAGCTTTTAATGCTGCCGCGACTGTCACAGCTACTTGATTGCGACCTAGCAATACTGGCTGGATTGGCGTATCCGAAGCCATAAGCGGCACCCCTGCTTCAGATGCTAAAGCTTTAAAGTTAGCAATATTTTTTTGAAGTTGTTCGCGCCGCTCGTTTTCGGCTTGCACTAAACGCAGCCCCATCCGATTGGCGGCGGCAACAGCCGGCGGCATCGCCGTGGTATAAATATAACTGCGGGCAAATTGAAGCAAAGACTCGATCAACAGCGCAGAGCCTGCCACAAAAGCACCAAATCCACCAAGCGCCTTGCCTAAAGTTGCCATATAAATATCGCAGCTGTTTTGCGATAGTCCAAAATGCTCGAGACTGCCACGAGCATTTTCGCCTAAAACACCAAAGCCGTGCGCATCGTCAACCATCAACTGCGCTTTATAAGCATCTTTTAGAGTAATCATTTCTGTAAGCGGCGCCAAATCACCATCCATGCTAAAAACGCCATCGGTCACCATCAATTTACTATCGGCACTTTGCTGCAACTGACGCTGCAACGAGGCCATATCGTTATGGGCATAACGTAGCATTTTGGCACTGCAGGCAAGGCCACCATCAATTAACGAAGCATGATTAAGCTTATCTTGAATAATCAGATCGTTTTTATCGAACAGACTGGTTAACACGCCCAAATTAGCCATAAAGCCGGTGGAAAATAACAAGGCTTTTTCCGTACCCAGAAATTCAGCTAATTCTTCTTCCAGCACATGATGCTCATGGCTATGGCCAATGATTAAATGCGAAGCGCCGCTCCCGACACCATATTTTTTACTGGCATCGGTTACTGCCTCAATCATTTTCGGATGATTGGCTAAGCCCAAATAGTCATTACTGCTAAAGTTGAGCAAACGCTCACCATTAACCTTAATTTCAGCCGCCTGCGGGCTATCGAGGGTTAAACGGCCACGCATCAGATCGTGCATTTGCCGCGCCTGCAAGCGCTGTTGCAATTTAGTCCACATTGATTTCACTAAGCTTTTTACATTGAGTTTAGATTAAACTTGCTTTGAACAAAGCTAGCTTAGACTTGGGTCGCATCGTAAAAAATTTCTTTTTTCGGCGGAAGCTTATGGCTGGTAGTGGCTTGAATAGGTTCTTGAACTTCAAGCTCAGCGCCTTCGGGTTTAATGCCTAACTGCTTAAAGAGCTGCATATCCGCTTGTGCTTCAGGATTCGCCGTGGTCAGCAGTTTCTCTCCGTAGAAAATCGAATTAGCGCCCGCGGCATAGCATAAAGTTTGTGTTTCCTTATTCATATCCTCGCGACCCGCCGATAAACGAACATAAGATTTCGGCATCACAATTCGGGCAGTGGCAATCATCCGCACAAAATCGATCGACTCCAATTTTTCCACTTCACCCAACGGAGTTCCTTCTACCGCCACCAACATATTAATCGGTACCGACTGGGGATGTTCTGGCATATTCGCCAATTGCTGAATTAAGCCATACCGATCGTGAGTCTGTTCGCCCATACCAATAATGCCACCCGAGCAAACATTAATCCCCGCGTCGCGCACATTTTGCAACGTATCTAAACGGTTTTTATAGGTGCGAGTGGTAATAATTTGTTGATAATATTCTGGCGAAGTATCAAGGTTATGATTGTAGTAATCTAAACCCGCTTCGGCTAGCTGTCCTGCCTGCTCATCGGTTAGCATACCTAACGTCACACAAGTCTCTAAACCCAAAGATTTCACCTGTTTGACCATTTCCAGCACTACATTGAGATCCTTTTCCCGCGGCGAGCGCCATGCAGCGCCCATACAAAAACGAGTCGCGCCATTTTTCTTGGCTTGCTCTGCTTTAGTCACCACCTCTTCCACCGCCATCAACTGCTCTTTAGAAAGTCCCGTATTGTAATGACCCGATTGAGGACAATAAGCGCAATCTTCTGGGCAAGCACCGGTTTTGATACTTAGCAAGGTACTGGTTTGTACTTCATTCGGGTTGAAGTGTTGGCGATGAATGCTTTGTGCCGCAAACAATAAATCGTTAAACGGCTGATTGTAGATCGCCTCGATTTCAGCCAGTGTCCAATCATTGCGGATTTGGCCGCTGTTTAAAATATCCAAATTCATCGCCGCATCGACTTTCGCTGTTGCTTGATTGCTCATTGCTGATTTTGCCTTTATGATAAATTTTTATGGTCAAAGACGACCTTCAGTTAACTTAAAACTTGTTAACCAAAAAAAAGGATTTATGGTTTACCAGCGATTTTACCGTGTTTTACGCCGTTCAGCCAATAGAATTATGGCTGGTCATGCCTGCGCTTTTTGCCAGCAGGACTGTGCAATCTATGCGGCCAGCACGATTTGCTCTAGCTGCCGAGAAGCACTTATTCGCCAAGGTTATTACTGCTACCAGTGTGGCTATACACTAACATCCAACAGCGTCCAGTTTTGCGGCGCCTGTTTAAAAAAACCAAAGCAATATCAAAGACTTATCGCTGCTTGTGATTATGAGTTTCCGGTCGATAAAGCAATTTCGGAGATTAAATTCAACCGTCAATGGCATTTGGCTCGCGCCTTAAGCTATTTATTGCTCGAAAAGATAACGCAAGCTTATCAAGACTCTTCGGCGCCGGATTTGCTGATCCCAATCCCTCTGCATCGCAAGCGACTGTCCGAGCGAGGTTTTAACCAAGCCGAACTGATCGCCAAGCGGCTTGCAAAAAGATTACAGTTGCCGATGGACAATAAAAGCCTCATTCGGATAAAAAATACCCCGCACCAGATTGGCCTGAAAGCGGCCCAGCGTCGTAAAAACCTGAAAGGCGCTTTTGTCGCTCAATCCAATCTGCCTACCCATATTGCACTCATCGACGATGTGGTCACCACCAGTTCTACCATTAGTGAAGCCACTAAAGCCTGCTTAACACAAGGCGCAGAACAAGTGGATATTTGGTGCTTGGCAAAAACTTAGGTAGCATATTTAAAAAATTATAATACACGGTAACAACAATATGGAACTGACAATCATAAATACCACTGATACTTGGGAACTATTTCAAAAGGGATCTGTTGAATACCTCGCCCACAAAAAGCCGCTTTGGATAAAGCTTATTACTCAAGTTTCTTATTGGGCTATCGCCATTTTCGTAGCATTAGCTATTTTCAAAAACCCTTTGCAATTAGATCTTAAAACAGTGGTGTGGACCTCTAGTATTTTTATCCTCTTTTTAATAGTTATCGCTATCGAATCTAAAAACCAGCAAAGCTCAGCCTTACCAAACGAAAATAGTACCTTTTTGGGAGAAATAAAATATAAGCTTGATGAACGCGGTATTTACTCGTCAAACCATGTTGCCAAGAGCTTTGTTGCTTGGAAAGCTGTAACCGATATCTACGAAAACGATAAAGCAATTTTAGTGCACCTAGACACTTTTAAAGCCTATATTTTTCCTAAAGATCAGCTAGATAAACCTGAAGACCTTTTAACTTTTTTAACATCAAATCTAACGCCTCAATGAAAAAAACAATAATAATTCTTTTTTTAGCTCCACTCCTTTTTATTCTTGGCTTATTGGTTTCTGGGCATGGTTATATTCTTACCGCCATTTCGCGCACCTATCTGGTAGGCAATAGCACTGCCAATATAAACGATCACCAGCAGTTCGAGACACGCTTAATTAAAGCTGGGCAAACGCAAGCTTGGGCGACTAGCCGCGATTTCCCCAAAGCTTTGCCGCCAGAGCTAACCAGTTACCTTGAAAAGCATAATGCTATTGCTTTTTTAGTGCTGCATAAAGGCCAATTGCTCAGCGAACAATACTTTAAGGGTTATGACCAAACCAACAAAACCAATTCTTTTTCCATGGCAAAGACCCTAGTGACCTTGCTGCTTGGCGAAGCAATTGAAGAGGGTTATATCGAGAATTTGCAGCAACCAATCACCGATTTTTTGCCTGAATTTAACAAGGACCCAAATGGTAAATTGGTCAGCATTGGTTCGCTGTCGACCATGACTTCGGGCTATGAATGGGATGAGCATTATTACAGCCCTTTTAGCCCAACCGTTGAATTGTTTTATGGCGATGATGTAGAAAGTTTCCTGCTTGCTGGCCACTTTAGTTCAAAGCCTGAGGAAACTTTTTATTATTCCAGCGCTTCTACCCAATTGCTGGGCATTATTCTCGATCGTGCTTTAAAGCAAAAAAATCCTGAAATGACTCTATCTCGCTACTTAAGCGAAAAATTCTGGCAACCTTTAGGCATGAATGCGGATGCGCTATGGCACCTTGATGCTCAAGGTATGGAGCTGGCTTATTGTTGTGTTAATACTAACGCGCGTAACTTTGCTAAATTTGGCCAGTTGATGCTACAAAATGGTCGTTGGCAAGGCCAACAGTTAATTGTTCCCTTCTTTGTCCAGATGATGAGTCAGCCCTATAAAGTTGACAGTTATGGCTACTCGACATGGATTAACCAGAACCATTCCCCTAAGTATCACGCTTTTAGAGGACACCTTGGGCAGCGTATCATTATCGTTCCAGAGCAAGAGTTAGTCATTGTTCGTTTAGGCGAAAGTCGCGGCGATGATATTGTCGGTGCAGAATCTTTATACATAAAACAGGCTTTAAGTCTGCTCGAATAAAGTATTTCGCGGGCTTTACAAACATTTGCTCGCTCGCCAAATAATAACTGTTACAATGCACTGTGCTAGCTGAATTAACATAACTGGAATCGCCTTTGCTCGATAAAAACCGTTCACAACAAGTGCTGCAAATCTCCCTACCGATCGTCGGCGGCATGATTTCGCAAAACGTGTTAAATCTGGTGGACGCAGCAATGGTTGGCACCCAAGGTTCGGCAGCCATTGCGGCCATTGGCTTAGCCGGCTTTATCAATTTTATGGCAGTGGCCTTTTTTATGGGTTTTGCTGCCGGCGTCCAGTCGATGGTCGCCCGTCGCATGGGCCAAGGGCGTGAATCAGAGGCGGCTTTCCCGCTCAATGGCGCAATCATGATGATGAGTATTGCCGCCATTCCCTTAAGCATCATTCTGTTTTTCCTAGCACCAGAAATATTAAGCTTTCTCAACGACGATCCCGAATTATTACAAGAAGGCGTGCCCTACCTGCAAGCGCGCTTTGCAGGAATCTGGGCGATTGGTCTTAATTTTAGTTATCGCGGCTATTGGAGCGCGATTAAGAGAACCGAATTTTATTTGCGCACCCTTTTGGTGATGCATGCCTTTAATATTTTCCTAAATTACTGCCTGATTTTTGGTAATTTTGGCTTTCCAGAGCTAGGCACACTAGGCGCCGGTATTGGTACTTCTGTATCCCTGACTTTAGGCACTTTTTATTACCATTATCTAGCGAAAAAACACACTTCCGATTACGGCTACTTAAAGCATTTGGCGCGCTGGGCAACGCTCAAGGACATTATTCGCATTTCGATCCCCTCTTCAATCCAGCAATTTTTCTTCGCGGCTGGTTTTACCGCCCTTTTCTGGATTATTGGTAAAGTCGGTACTGACGAATTAGCCGCTGCTAATGCCATCACCAACGTCATGCTCGTAGGCATTTTGCCCTGCATTGCCTTAGGTATTGGAGCCGCCACCTTAGTCGGCCAAGCTTTGGGCAGAAATGATCCTGAAGATGCCTATTTATGGGGTTGGGATGTTTCGAAAATGGCGGTGATGTTTGCCATTGGTTTAGGCATTATCTTCTACTTTTTTACCGATCCGATCATGGGCGTTTTCTTAAAAGAGCAAGCGGCGCTGGAAGCTGCCCATTGGCCATTCAAGCTCTCCGCCTTAGTGATAATTATTGATGCCATCGGCTTAGTATTTTTAAATGCCCTTAGCGGCGCAGGCTACACCAAACCGCCAATGTATGTCTCCTTTGTTACTCAATGGCTAATGTTCTTACCAGTCGCCTTTTATCTTGGGCCCATGATGGGCTACAGTTTTATGTTGATTTGGGTGGCCTATGGCGTCTATCGAGTTGTACAAACTGGCGCCTTCATTTGGCTCTGGCAAAAGCGCAGCTGGGTTCACGTTAGAATGGATTCTTAGTTTTCATTATCCTCAAGCTTTTTTGCCCGTCATTGCGAGGAGCAAGGCGACGTAGCAATCTCATGTTGAAAATTTGGAAGAATTACACAACTTCAATTCAGGGTCTTAGCGTATTTGCTAAATGAATCTTCCAATAAAACCGTTGCTTTAATCTTCTACGTAAATTCTATTTCGCCATTACCAAATGTAAAACTTTAATGCACATCTGACTTGTGTTTGAAATAAAACAAGTAGTTATTTAATGCAAATTTGCATCACGCTATAAAAAATCTTGACACCAAAATTTTTAGCTGTAGATATAAGCACTGATAAAAATTAAATCTAATTATGTAAAGGAAGTTGAAGGATGAAAGTCGCAAAATTTGCAACTTTAGTTGCGCTTATATACTCAAGTATAACTCTTTTATACACAGCCAATGCTGATGACTCACCACCACCTAACATTGTGACGACCATTGATACAAGGCAAACCTGCCCTTCTGGTACGATTCCAGTTATACAAAAGTCAAATTTAGTTTGTATTTATATTATAGATTTGTTTGACTTTGGTAGCGGAGGTTTTGCGGGGGGTGGCTCTGGCAGTGGTGGTGCTGGCGCACAACAGGGCGCAGAAGGTAATGATCAAGATTCCGATACGGATCAAGAATGTTCTGGTAATCCAATTTTAATCGGGACGGGCAATAAAGTTGAGTATGAAAATGATTATGTTGGTCGTGGTGAATTTCCATTAACAGTATCCAGAACCTACAATAATTTTTCTGATACTAATGGAATCTTTGGAGCCAAGTGGCAAAGTAATTTAAGTTACAAAATGACCACCGTGGGTAGCTTTGGTCCAGCAATGAAAATTATTGCTCATAGACCGGATGGTTCGGAACTTGAGTTTCACTATTTTGATCCCTCTTATTTTAGCGCTGAAGGGTTGTGGGTTGATAGACGAAATAATGTTAGTAATGGCTTTTCGCGTAATTCCGATGGCACTTGGACCTACAATACTGAATTTGGCTATATAGAAAAATACAGCAGCGATGGCCGCATTTTAAAAATCACCAACCCTGATGGAATAAGTCATAGCTACACATACAGCGGCACGACACTAACTAAAATAACCCATAGCTCAGGTCGCTATCTGACCTTAACTTGGTCAGGTGGTAAGTTAAGAAAAATCACTGATCCTGCGGGCAATCAATACCTCTACAATTATTCAGGCGCTTATCTATCCAGCGTGACCAAACCTGGCTCTCCAGCATTAACAAAAACCTATATCTATGGTGATAGCCGCTTCCCTGGAGCTTTAACCCAAATCAATATTAACGGCACCAAGTATGCCACCTTTAGCTACCATTCTAACGGTAAAGGCGCTTCTACAGCTCACTGGGCTTCAAACTCTGTACAGGTGGAAAAGCATTCCTTTAGTTATGGCTCAACCAATACCACCACCACTAATCCGTTAGGCCATAAGCAAACCTACAGATATGACGTTATCAACGGCGTTAAAAAGCTAAAAAGGGTCGATAGAATCGCAGCAACGGATTGTCCAGCAGCGAATCGCCAAGTAACTTACGACAACAACGGTATCGTCAAAAGTACATTTGACTGGAAAGGAGTAGAAACTCTGAGTAACTATGATAGTAACGGATTACTGCAGTCGCAAACCTATGCTAAAGGTACCGCTGAAGAAAGAACTACAACTTACACTTGGATTGCTAATGAAAATAGAATTTCAAGCATCCAAACGGCAGACTCGAAACTGGAGAATACTTATCATGCCAGCGGTCGTTTGGCTTCCGCAAAAACAACGAACCTTGCTAGTTATGGTACGGCAGGGGAAACTCGAACAATAACTTATACTTATACCAATTACTCTAACGGCATCATGTCGAAAATGGTCATTGATGGCCCAAGAACCGATGTAACCGATAAACTTACCTACAACTATGATAGTAAAGGAAATTTAACCACCATCGTCAATGCATTAGGACATACCACAACTTATAGTAACTATGATGTGCTTGGTAATCCGCGTCGAATGACGACGCCTAACGGTTTGATTGTTGATTATACTTACGATGCTCGCGGAAAAGTCCTTACCCAAAAAGTCCATCACCCCGCTGGAGTGCAAACCACCAGCTATCAATACAATGCGATGGGACAGGTGCTTCGCGTTAATTTACCTGACGGGAATTATCTGCGTAACCAATACGATCAAGCCTATCGATTAATTAAAACGCTCGATAGAAATAATGCTTACATCTATTATGCTCGCAATGCAAATAGCGATGTGGTTTCCAGACGCATTATTAAAGAAACCACACGCTGGACGCTTCCTCCCGGTTGCTGGGGTGGCGGTGGACCTATTGCAAAAGCAATTGCTCAATCAAGTCATATGCAAGCTTTCTATTATTGTGAGCCAGTGCAAGAAACAGTCTATGAAAACCAGAAAGTTGATTACTATAACTACGATGTTATGGGGCGTTTACAAAAAGCGATTGGTAATAATGGGCAGTCAACGGATTACGACTATGATAACAACAGCAATATTAAGTCGGTCAAAGATTCTTATGGTCGCGCAACCACCTATACCCATGATGGGTTAAACCGCGTTAAAACGGTTAAAGATCCGAACAATAAAATCACTCGCTATAGTTACGATGCTGGAGGGCGAGTTAAAACGGTTACCGATGCACGAGGTTTAACTACGACCTATAACTATTCTGGTTTTGGTGAGTTGGAGCAATTGAGCAGTCCTGATACCGGAGTCACAAACTACGATTATAATAAATCTGGTCAAGTAACTCGCATGACGCGCAATGATGGAGTGGTATCAAGCTTTAGCTACGATGCCTTGGGTCGGATTACCTCTGAAAACCACGGCGGCATGACAAAAACCTACGTTTACGATTCGGGCAGTTACCGCAAAGGCCGTTTGTATTACGTTAACGACCCTTCAGGGCAAACGGTGTATTCGTATGACAAGGTGGGCAATATTATTCAGAAACGCTCCAAGGTTAATGGCACCTATTACTACACTAAATACAGTTATGACGGCATGAACCGAGTCACCAGTGTGACCTATCCTTCAGGTAAAAAGGTGCTTTACAGCTACGACAATATGGGGCGCGTCTCGCAGGTTCGCTATCAAAACGGCTCAACCACCAGCAATGTCGCGACCAACCTAAAGTACCGCCCTTTTGGTCCTTTGAGTGAGATGACTCATGGCAATGGCGCTATTCGCCAAATTAGCCATGACTTGGATTACCGTCCAATGAGAATTACAACTAATGGAATACAAAATTTAATTTTTCAATTTGATAAAAACGACAATATTACCAAAATAACCAATGGCTACGTTTCAGCCAATACCCAAACCTACGGTTACGATACGGTGAATCGTTTAACGAGCTCTAATTCTACCAATGCTGGCCATCAGACTTATAATTATGATGCGGTTGGGAATCGCACCAAGCGTTATAAGAACGGTGCTTTGCAGGAGACTAATACTTATGCTCCAACCAGTAATAAGCTAACAAAAATTAACAGTAGCAGTATTACTTATAACAGCAATGGACAAACTCGCACCAAAGCTGGCGCGACTTTTAACTACAACGCTGAAAACCGTTTAAGCTCACACCTTAAAAGCGGCGTCACCACCAGCTTTAAGCATAATGCGCTGGGGCAAAGGGTTTATAAAAGAAAAGGTAATGATATTAATTACTATTTCTATGACGAAGCCGGTCAATTGATAGCAGAGTACGCTATCACTGGAAAAATTTGGAAAGAATATATTTATCTGCATGGCCAAGTGATTGGGTTTACCCGTAATGGCACCCTCTATCATGTACATAATGACCACCTAGGTCGTGCCGAGCGCATTACCAACTCAAGCAAAACCACCGTATGGAGAGCTAACAATAACGATTTTGATAGAGTCGTAACCACCAACTCAATTGGTGGATACAACCTCGGCTTCCCTGGACAATACTACGACCAAGAGACAGGCTTGTATTACAACTACTTTAGGGATTACGACCCAAGCACGGGGCGCTATATTCAATCTGATCCGATTGGGTTGGCTGCTGGGGTCAATACTTATGCATATGTTGGAGCTAATCCTGTAAATTGGTTTGATCCTTTTGGTTTATCAGCCTGTAGTTGTTCTGAGCAAACTAATAGTAACTCTCCAGATGGAAGTAAATGGGAACAGCGTCGTACAGGCCCTAATGGTCAAGACCAAATATACCGCTTTGGGAGATGGAATGATACGTGGGTAGGCGCAAGAGATCATGGGCAATTCTTTCAAGACTATGCCACAAACTATGGTCTTTCTTTAGCTGCCTCAGCTGGCGGCTCTGCTATTTATGGAAATGCATCTTCTGGTAATGGAAGTGTAAGAGGTTCTGCAAGAGCTGGAATTGCCGGCGCAGTTGCAGGTTTTACAGTAGGCTATGGGCATGCTGTAATTATGGATAATGCACAATTCATGAGTCAACGCTATACGCCTAATGAACTTAAAATCATTGACCAGCTAAACTCGCAATTTGTTAATTGCGTAAGAAGAGCTGTAGGAGCTTCCGAATGAATAAAAAGCAATGGTCAAAAATAAAATCGAAAGGTTATAAAAACTATCTAATACAAGCAGGTGTTATGAAACTGGGCGTGTTTGGAGGAATACCTTTTTTGACAATGTTCTATTTGGGAAAATTGAAGTATGAATTTTCAGATTTTGATTTTTCATATTTTGCAAGCGAGTACCTTATTTGGTTGCCTGTGTTTATTATTTTCGGAGTTATAATTGCGGCAGCCTCGTGGTATGACTTTGAAGGACGATACGGAGATAGAAATAAAAGTTAAGTAAAAAGCCTCTTCGGAGGCTTTTTTATTGGCTTAAAGTGGTAAATCTATGCCGTTTTGGGTGGTAAGCGTATTCCGATGAGGGTGGTAAAGGAGTTGCGTTTTGATGGTAAAGTTAGGGTGATATATACAATTGTATATATCGTTCTGTTTTACCAGTTACAACGGAAAACTGTTACCACCTCTATCGCTAAAGATTTACCACTTGCTAATGAAGTCAAGGAAGAATTAGAGGGATAATCGAATATTTAGAATTTAGTGGAATTTCAACTTGAGGATATGCCATCACCTCACAAACTAAGTCTTCAGTTTGGAGGTGGCTTAAGCTTGATATATTTTTGAAGATATTGATTAAAGTTTGTCGTTCTGGATTATTCGAAATGAGCCTACGATCTTGTAAATAATTTATAGTGAGCTTGCGAAGCTCGATCCAAGCATTGAACTGTTCGTAAGGTACATACCATCTTCCGGAAAATCGTTTTAGCTCATCAGGAATATCTCTTTCTTGAAGAAAGCGATCATTAATAGAGGTAATAATAAATTCTCTGAATTTGGGTTGTGAGAATGGTTCAAAGAAAAACAAATTACATATAACTTCGATAAGGCAGCCGTAATGCTTGCCGTATAGCCCAGCCGTTCCATGAAGTTCATCTTCAGCAATTAACAATAGAATTATATTTAATGATTCTATCGAACTCTCGTTTATTAACCATTCATGGATGTCTTTAAAATTGCCCTTAGCAGGTTTAAATCTTTTACTCTTGCCGGATAAGTGAAAAGAGTGTTCTTTGATTAATGTTGATTCCAGAAATAAATCAATAATTTCTTGTTGTTCTAAGTTCCTAGTTATCAGAAGCCAAAGAGGAAGATTGAATAAATAATCAGAATTAGGGACAAGTAATTTAGCCCTATCCATGACTATTTGTTTGGGAGAGTGTTTCCCTTCAAAATATTTAAAGACAAATGATGGAGTGGATGTTTCTTTGTTTACGTACTTGATGCTTTTAGGATCGGACAGCTTTCTTTGCAACCCGTTTTTAGTGACTTGAAGGAGCTCTTTTAGCATCTCAGCCCATAGCATCCGCTGATATTTGATGGTTTCTTTTGGATCAGCAAACGTGATTTTTTGGTTACCTGAAAAGCCAGGTAACCTTCTAACCTTTTGATTTTTCGTAATTACGGTATCCATTTCCTGTCTGACTGTGACCAGATAAGACACTCTACCACAATGGCTGTACGTTTTTTATACTGGAGTTTGATGTTAAAGAGGCAAATTGTTTTGAAAAAATCACTTACCGCTAGCGAAATCGAAAAAGACTTGATTGAACTTCATGGGTACCTGATTGGTAACGAAGATTTGTCTCTATTGCTAGGGTTCAAAACTATGAGTGCGTTTCGACAAGCGCTTTGCCGTAAGAAGATTCCGATTGAGATTTTTACGATCGAGAATCGACGTGGGAAGTTTGCCTTAGCAAAAGATGTGGCCGAGTGGCTGTTAGAACAAAAAGGAAATAGTCAAATGACTTAGAGAGTCCAGAAAAGAGAAAAGCCGCTTTGATTAGTGGTCAATGCGGCTATTCGAAGTTGTCTTAGCTCAGAGCCCAGACACTTTCATCTTCTCATTTCAAAAGTTGACTGTCAATTGAGTGACGGTCGCTCCTCACCCCTTATAAATTAAATTTGTAGCATCGAGTTATGCATTGTCGCATTCGCTGTTATCTAGTTATGGAATTATTTTTATGAAAAAAAGTTTTTTCAATACTCGAAAAATGATTAGGTTGATTGATACCACTAATCTTTCAAACCGAAAAATTGCATTAGAAGTTGAGAAAACACATCCTACGGTATCCAAATACCGTAGGATAATGATTAGCAACAAGCTTACTTGGGATGAACTAAAGAATAAAAATGATGATGCCATAAATGCTATTTTTAATAATACTCGGGGGCGCGATGAATCCAAGCGTTTACCACATTTCGAGCACCTTATAAAAGAAATTCCTAAAAAGGGAGCTACTTACCAAATCCACTGGGAGGAATACTATGAAGTCGATCCCGCAACAGCTTACGGAAAAACCAGATTCATAGAGCTCTGTCATGAGTACGAAGATAAACATGACATTACTATGACTATTCGGCGATACCCTGGTGAAATTATCAATGTTGATTTTGCTGGATTACGAATTCCGTATAAAGACAAGTCAACAGGCAAGCAAAAAAGAGCTCACATTTTTGTTGCTGCTTGTGGGGTGTCTCAATTATTGTTTATAGCAGTTTGCGTTAGCCAGCAAAAAAGCGAACTGATTGATGCACTAAATAAAATGATCGTTTTTTACGGAGGTGTCAGTCAAGTTGTCATTTCGGACAATTTAAAAGCAGCCGTTGATAAAGCTAAAGGGAAGAATCCGGCAGTTATTAATCGGCATTACGACGATTGGGCAGAGCACAACGGAACACATGCAAGCACTAGCCGAGCAGCTACTCCACAAGATAATGCTGTGGCTGAAGCTGGAGTAAATAGAGTTACTTGCCGAATTCTTTATAAACTTAGAAGCATGTCATTTAACTGCTTGGAAGATATTGAATCGGCGGCATTACTGCTTTTAGAAGAAATCAATAATGAGCCTTTTAAAGGTGGCGAATGTCGAAGGGAAATATTTGAGAAAGTGGATAAGCCAGCATTGAGCACAACACCTGAGCAATTATATGAATTCTATGAATGGCTGCCACCCCGAAAAGTACCTCGTAAATTCATGCTAAATGTTGAGGGTCATTTATATTCCGTTCCCTACAAATTGAAAGATGAGCATGTTGAAACTAAGTACAACCATAAAAGAGTTAAATTCATTCACAAAGGGATAGAGGTCGCAACTCATAAGCGTAGTTTTGTTAAAGGTGATTTTTCGATGACAAAAGAACACCAGCCTCTCAACTATCAAATATACGGCTATACAAAACAAGACTACCTTGAATGGGCTTCAACGATAAGTAAGTCCGTCATAAGGGTGGTTAATAAGCACTTTGAGGGTTACGAAGATTATTCAAAAATTCCCAGGGATGCTTGTAGCTATTTGCGAAAACTTTATGAACACAAAAACACTGATAAAGAACTATTTGTAGAAGCTTGCAAATACGCTTTAGATAGACCTCGTCCATTATTTTTCACTAATATCGAACGTCTCATGAAGACCCAACCTTGGGTCAAGAAACATAAATACGGCCATATAAAAAAGTATGAGGATACTCGTATCCAAAATATACAAGGAGGATATATCCAATGAATCTTGGTGATGTGAAACCTAGATTAACAAAGTTAAAAATGTCTGCTGCGCTTGAGGAGCTTGAGTCGCTAGCAAGAAGTCCTGATTTTAGGCAGATGACGCCCTTTGAAATATTGCATCAGGTGCTTGAGGCTGAAGATGTGTATAGAACAAAAAAGCGATTTGAGAACAATTTAAAAAGATCCAAAATCAAGTACCTTACGGCAAATAGTGAAAATATCATTTTCGACAATCGCCGCAGTCTTGATCGAAGTACCCTTCTTTCTCTTGCTTCTTGTGAATGGTTCAAAATGCACAGAAACATCATTGTGACAGGGCTGACTGGTGTTGGAAAAACCTACATAGCTTCGTGGCTTGGAATTGAGGCTGTCAAGAAGGAGATAAAAGTCATCTTCAAACGCTTTCATCGGCTGATGGAAGAAATCGAGCAGTTCTTGGACGAAGGCGAAATGCCTAAATATCGAGCAAGTCTTGCGCGCTTTAAGATTCTCATAATCGATGACTTCGGCTTAGCAGAGTTTTCGGCGCCTGCGAGACAAGAGTTCCTGGAAATCATTGAGGACAAAGCAGACACAGGCTCAATTATTGTGACGACTCAAATGCCTGTAGATCGTATTAAATGGGTGGAATACCTGGGAGCCGATAAAACGGCAGACTCGATTTACGACCGACTGGCCGGAAAAAGAGAAATCATAGACATTCACGGCGAATCCATGCGCCGGGAAACCAAACACTAAAGGAGGCAATAGTGATGATTTATAACAGCGAAACGGGAAACAGTTCTTACACTCCCATGTTGTGGGAAACAGATGATATTTTCTCCAATCAGGTTGCAGCATCAAGGAATGATGCGGTAGTGGCAAAGGAGTATATTGAAGAGCAACACTTTGCTTTAGCAAAAGACTTTGATGCACAGGACAAGCTGACCGCAATCAACTTGTCACATTACGGGCTGATAAACCAATTCCAACTGGGATTTGGAGATAGTTCTTTTATTGACTCACTTTCAAAAGACTGCTCGGGAGAAAAAGATTCGCTAAGACGACTAAGATTAATCGACAGCTTTGATAAGGGAATATTTGATGGATTCATCATCTTCCCACTTTATAACGGGATCTATTACATTCCCGTAGGAGCTTACGGCTATATATTAAACCCAAAAGAAGGTTATGAGCCAGACTTAGTGCGATTTTGGAATAAAGAAGCGGCTGGCATTTTTAACATGAGTGCCGTCAATGCTTTCTCTGACTTGGTAGTTTGCCAAAGCCCTATTACGGCGTGCCAATTAATTGAGCGCGGCATTGAGAACGTCGTAGCTGTTCGAGGAAACGGCGATATCGCGAAACAGTTCTATGAAATGTTTAAGCATTTGCCTACCCAGTCTGTGCGTTTAATCTCAGAGGGTGATCGCTACGGCCTACACTGGAAGGAGCAAATCTCTGAGGCGATGCGCTGGTTAAACATCGAATGCAACGATTTCTTCGATGCTTAAAACTGTCGATATGGCGCAGGGGTTACCGCCTTGTGTCTATAGTAATGTTGAGCTCGATAACCGTGCGGTGTCTGAGGTCATTGATTATTACAGCTTAGTATTTTCCGAGCATGAAGCTGGGCAGAAATATTTGTCTAAGCGAGGCATTAAGGACATTGAACTTATCAGTCGACTTCAGATTGGCTTCTGTGACCGAAGTTTAGGTCATCAATTACAACAACTGACTTTTATGGAAGAGCAAGCTAAGCGAGGTGCTTTACAACGTGTTGGTTTACTGAAAAGCTCTGGGCATGAATTCTTAAGAGGCGCTTTGGTATTCCCTTTTTTTAATGAAGATGGGAAAGTTATATCCGCTTATGGACGCCGAATTACACCAAAGCTGCGGTCGGGCTCTTACTATTTTTTGCATTGGTACAAACATCAAGAAGCTGTCTTTTTTAATCACGAAGCTTTATCGAAGCAAAACGAAATCATACTCTGCAAGAACCCCATAGAGGCTTTAATCTGGCTTTCTCATGGCTTTGACAATGCCATTGGTTTGATGGGTTGTCAGTCATATTGCTCGCAGCATGTCGATATGCTGAAATACAATGGTGTCAGCAAAGTGCTGATTGCTTATGGGACTTCTCGTGAAGAGCTTGTTTATGCTCGAAAGGCTAATCTTTTGAATATTAAAGCTGGGCTAGAAACTCGAATGCTAGTGCTGCCCGATGCAATGGATGCTTCTGGTTATGCCATGTCGGTCGATAACCCCATTAAGGGACTCACTAAAGCTTACATGCAGCCATATATACTGGATTAATTAAATATGGATTTTCCAGATAACACTTATAATTTGCTCGATATACTCCCTTTTTATCTGGAAGATAGAGCCGCTATAGGGTTATCAGATAGTACCGTCGCGACGAAAGAACGATTGGTTCGTAAATTTGTCACCTGGTGCGCAAAAGAAGGTATTCATGATATTAAGGATTTGAACATCAATGTTCTGGAAGGGTTTCGAAGACACCGTCATAAATACCGTAAATCTGATGGTAAGCCACTTCAACTATCGACATTGGCGCAAGAGCTGATGGCCGTAATAGACTTTATGAAGTTTCTCGATTATTACGATTTGTTGGAGTCTGATTTTTATAAGAAGTTTAGGTTACCTAAAGTTGGCAAGAGCTTACCAAAAGATATTCCAGAACACGAAGAAGTTGAAATCATCTTTCATCAAACTCAAACAACGGGTTATATGAGGTTGCGAGATGAAGCCATACTAAAGACTTTCTATTCTGGCGGTATGAGGCGCCAGGAACTGGCTAATCTCAATATTAGCAATATCAATGCTAAGCGTAAGACATTAACTATTATTAAAGGTAAAGGCTCCATGGATAGAGTCGTCCCCATCTCTAATAGTGCGCTTGCGGCTATAGCTAGATACTTAGAAGAATTAAGGCCAAGGTTGGCGAATATCAGCTCTGGTGATGCTTTGTTCTTGAGTAAGTATGGCAAGCGGTTATGCCCTTCATCAATAACTACATTGGGAGGAAAATACGTTAGCCGCTCAGGAATTGGCAAAAAAGGAGCGTGTCATATCTTTAGGCATGCCAGTGCTACCGAGCTTATTAGAAATGACGCCAAATTACCCTATGTTCAAGAATACTTAGGCCATCTCGATATAAACAGCACGGTGATTTACACCCACGTAACCATTAATGATTTGAGCAAGGCTTATCATGAGTGTCACCCTGCAAATAAATAGCGGTTTAATGCAAATATGCAATTACAAGTCAGAAAATTGTGTGATAGAGTTCACAAGTTATTGTGCAATAAACATACTAAAGGCACAAATAGTAATGGAGTTATAGGAGCTAAGAAGGAACATTGATTACGAATACCTCAATCCCAACCGACAATATCTACAAATTTTATGCAATTTTTGGCCTAGCCATAATCATTACATGCGTGATTTCTTTTCTAAATATCTATAACAGCTACAACGAAAAAGCTTATGAGCGATTCATCGAGCTTAAGGTCTTAGAAGCGATTGACGAAATCAACCCACGGCAAGCCGCCGAAAAGCAACTTTATGAAATTCAAAATAAAGTAGAGAAAGAAAATAAAGATTTTTACATGAAGTGTATAGGTTTTTTGATGGGCTTAGGGCTTTTTATGATGCTTTATGGCTTCTATTACTGGGAGACCAAAGTTCAACCTAGGCTGGATAAACTAATTGAGCAAAGCTCTTCTCATAAAAAACGTATGAAAATCAAACATAATCGCACAAAGCATAACTATTTAAAAAATTAATAGGACGATAGTAATGGCGGAAAATACTTTCAATTTTGAAATGCTTTATGAACAAGTTTCCGAAAAAGATCTTTTTGAGGATCAAACGCATCAAAAAACTGCTGATACGTTGCACACGCTTATCGAGCAGTCGGAAAAAGCTTGTACGATAGGCCTTTCGGGTGACTGGGGAGCCGGGAAATCAACAGTGATTGAGTTGCTAAGGAAGAAGTTTCCAGATGATAGTACTTTATTTTTTCTGTTTGATGCATGGGCGCATGAAGGAGATCCTTTAAGAAGAATATTCTTAGAATCATTGATTAATCATATAGACCCTGACAATAAAGATGAAACTTTACAGGAAAACAAACAAAAAATTAGTTCTAAATTTAAAAAAGTAACGGTTAAATCAAAAAAACGGGCTTCTAAACTCGGCGCTATTTTGACTATATCAGGCTTGTTTGTACCTATTGGTATTGGACTAACAAGGTTAGTAAAAGATAATGAAGTGGTATCTCCTTTTCACAACAGTGCTGGAGATTTACACATCCTATATACAATCTCATTGCTATTAATAGCTGCGCCATTATTAGCACTTATAGGTTGGGCTATTTTTGGCGAAAAAAGGAAGAATAAGAAAAAGTTTTTGAAAATTTTCCCAAGAAAAGACTGGAGCTTTTTTAAAGTCACGTCAAAGGATAAATATAATCAAGAAATATTTGAAGATGGAGAGAAAACTTCTATTGAATTCGAGCAATATTTTAAAGAAATTCTTTCTAACTATATAGGAAGGGGAAAACGATACAATAGAGCTATAATTGTTGTTGATAATCTAGATAGAGTGGAACACGCAGACTTCTTAAAAATATGGTCAACGTTACAGTCATTTTTTCAAAATAGA
Source organism: Kangiella sp. TOML190 (assembly GCF_023706045.1). NCBI lineage: Bacteria > Pseudomonadati > Pseudomonadota > Gammaproteobacteria > Kangiellales > Kangiellaceae > Kangiella > Kangiella sp. TOML190. Next base: position 1,314,052 of record NZ_BQYL01000001.1, on the reverse strand, counting down.
AACCTCCCAAATAAAGGTAATGATTACATTAATAATACCTGGTTCATAATCCCATTTGATGAGCGAGGTCTTGAACAAATATGGAGCAAAAAAGATAGCGCCAGACAAGAGTACCAGGAAACAGTAAATAATAGTGAAAATGGAAATCTTTTCTATGAATTATCAAAGAGCAAAAACACTGTTGCTCGATCTTTTATTAACAAGTCCTTTCAGGTGTTGCTTGAAGTCCCTAAGCCAATTATGTCAGGCTGGAAAAGGTATTTGAGTGAACATGCTTTTAAAAGCCTATCAAGCTGGAGCGAAGAAGATGTAAAGGACATCGTAGAGCATTATGAAAGTTATATTTCTCAAGAAAAAAGAACTCCTCCAACACCAAGGAAAATACGTAATTATATTAATCAACTGGGTGTTCTAAAACTTAGATATGGAAGTGAATTTGAGTCTATATACCTATCAATCTACGCAACGCTTCGCAATGATTTGTCAAGGGAGGAATTGCAGGAAAAGTTGATAGGAAAGTCCTTACCAGCATATATCTATTCTGAAGATGAAGAGCTGCTATATCAAAAAATTTCTGCAATATTATTTGCAGTCAATTTAGAGAAAGGCGTTGAGCTATTGATAGCCCCTAAAATTAGTGATGCATACTACTCTGGAAAAATAGAAGTTATTGGCGAACTATTGTCTTCACATCCATCCGCATTTTGGATTGCATATAAATCAGTAAAGAGAGACTTGCTACCAAGCGTTCAAACCTCAGAGGATGGAAAGCTTAATTATTTATCAATATTAGATGAGCCGTTTAAAAATCACTTGCCAAATTTGGCACAAGAAAGACGTGCAATTCAAAGTGCGATAATTGGTTCTAAAGATTTCAACTATAAAAAGTTTGATTATGCGGATGAGTTCTTGAAGTTACTAAGAGTGACTCTTGATAGAGAAAGTCTTATTGACTGGTTAGAGTTAAACTTCAAGGATGGTATAAAGAAATGCCTCTCTGATTTTGATAAGACTGATAGAGGAGCACATCTTGAGTATCTATCAGATATAGAGACAGTAATAAATGCTGAAAATAAAGAAAAGCCTTCAAGACTATACTATACAAATTTAAATGTAGAAAAAGTGGCTGATTGGTATAACTTGGAGAAATCACTTGGTATAGAGTTTTCATTTGTACTACCAAATAAAAGCCTACTAAAAGATGCTACATCTTCTATAACCACTAGTAATTACTTAAATAGTGAGCTTTCTATAGCTTGTATGAAAGTCCTCTCTAGATACCCTAGATATTTTGAACAAGGTAGAGATGAATTAATTGAATCGCTAAATAATTGGGCGCTAAGCCCTCAAAGTACACCAGAGAATAAAATTGGATATAGTTTATTATTTCAACTATTTATAATTGGTACTGACGAGCAAAAATCTGTTATCGAGACTGCTGTCAGAAATTCTAACTTTATCAGCTACTTAACCAGTTATGTTCCTCAGCCGACTCCTGAAATTATTATGCTTCTAGCTTTAACACTAAAAGATGAGCTTTTAGCAAATAGCTATGTAAATGATGCTTATAAGAGTCAATTTAACCAAGAGTTAGATGAAGAATTTGTAGAATTACTCTATGGAGTGATTAGTGAGTACAGCCTATTTGAAGACCTTTGGGAGCTATCGCTTTACAAGTTTGCATTTTCAGGCCAGTTAATAATGCGTGCGCATAATGAAGGTGTTTTAAAGAATTACGTACCCGCGGTATTAACTTACAATCAAATTGACTGGCTAAAAAAAGGCTTCCCTAAAAATGAAATCACTTTAAAACTATTTGATGCGTTTTTATCGACTCATGATATTTCCGAAGTTACTGAGCATCTGAAAAGCTCCCCCTTAGAGAAAGATAATGATAAGGTGCTATATTTACTTTCAGTAACTAATTTTGACTTAGTGCGAGAGGTGGTTGTTGATATTCTTGCAATTTTTACTAAAGAGCAATGGGATTCGTGCTTCGAGAATAATTTTTATTATTTAGATATAGCAATTGAAAATGATTTGAAAGGCTCCTCTAATTATACTGAATCGTTTGAGGATTTCTTTAATATAACAATAAAAGAAAATAAAGAGACTGAAGAATGGTTCTTTGACTATTTCGAACAACTGCTAAATGTGGTAGCGTCCCCAGAAACGTCTATGTCTAATATAACATTAAAGTATTTTAGTCACTTGGAAGATTTATTGCGTGATGAATATTTCAATATATTTAAAGATCATTTTAGCAGTTATGTTAACAGGGTTAGTACAGAGCATTTAGATACCCGCATTTATGCCTGGCTTAAAGGAGAAAAATGGGAAAGGATTTCCTGGATAGTAAATGAAGCAAGGTTGAAATCATTTAAAGCAAATGACAATTTACAAGTTAAGATTAAAGACTTGCAAGCGATTACCGAGGATGAAAAACAGTCGGCGATTTTAAAAAGCTTAGCTAAAAGATTAAGAGTGAAATAAATCATGAATCTGATTTAATAAAGTGCCTAGAGGATATTTTTAACCTTCGAGGGTATTTATTACAGATAGACGGGGTCGTAATGCCGTTTAGTTTACAACTACTTTAGGGATTACGACCCAAATACGGGGCGCTATATTCAAGCAGACCCTATAGGAATTATGGCTGACTTCTCATTAACACCCCAGTTAAGAAAAGTTTATAATGATGGCTTAGTTAACCCAATTGATTACTTTGGTTCATTAAATCATCTATATGGATATGTAGATCAAAACCCAGTTATGGGTGTTGATCCGACAGGACTATCTTCCGAGAGAGCAGGACTTATGGCAGCAATTGGTCGAGGAGATGTACGTTCTATTAGGATGTTTATGGACTTAGTTACCGATCCTAAGTTACGTGCTGCTGGTCAGAAGGCTCTAGATAAATTTGGTTCAAAAGCAAAAGATTGGATTGGGAAAAATTGTAAAGGTAGTATTAATAGAGAGTTCCCACAACAATTTAGGGATATGACCTTAGAGCAAATTAGAAATGGTCGTGGAGCTGATTATAAGAAAGCTTGGAAACTTTTAAATGATAAGAGGTTTAGAAAATAACAATGTACTATTCTGTTAATGTACTTTTCAAGTCAACACGATCAGATTCTAAAGAGCCGTTATGGGAGGAAAGGATACTCCTTATAGACGCTTTAGATGAAGATGAAGCCGAAAGACTTGCAATTAAATTATGTGAAAACGAAAAAGTAAAGTGCTCTACTGTAGATGGCTCTGATGTTGAGTGGAATTTTTATACAGTCGAAAGAGCATATGAAATTCAAGATTCAATAGAGCACGGTACGGAAATCTTTTCTAGGTTTATTAAAGAAAGAGAAGCTTTGGGTTTACTGGAGCCCTTCGAAGAATAGTCCAAAGATTCTTGCAATGTTATTTTGAATAAAAGCCTCTTCGGAGGCTTTTTTATAGCAAGCGTAGGTCAGGGTGAGCTTGCGAACCCTGACGAAATAAAACCCTAGTGACGCTGCTTCCAGCTTAGGCTTGTTAAAATATATTTTACAAGCCTCGCTTGAAACTCAGCTACCCATAAATCCTAACAGCTTTATGGGCTTTACTGCGTAAAGCTGGGGTTTATTTTTAAAAGTTAGTCTATTACTTAAGCATAATGATAGTGATGATAACATAAGGAGTAAGTTTATTGATGGGTGAGAAGGTAGGAATAAAAACAGACACCGCTCGCGGTGATAAAGCGTTTCGGCCAGAAGCGCCTGATATACGCCGGAAATTGCATCCCTGCATTTCCGGCACTTCCGCCAATCCCTAGCGGTCGTTTGATAAAAACGACAATATTACCAAAATAACCAATGGCTACGTTTCAGCCAATACCCAAACCTACGGTTACGATACGGTGAATCGTTTAACGAGCTCTAATTCTACCAATGCTGGCCATCAGACTTATAATTATGATGCGGTTGGGAATCGCACCAAGCGTTATAAGAACGGTGCTTTGCAGGAGACTAATACTTATGCTCCAACCAGTAATAAGCTAACAAAAATTAACAGTAGCAGTATTACTTATAACAGCAATGGACAAACTCGCACCAAAGCTGGCGCGACTTTTAACTACAACGCTGAAAACCGTTTAAGCTCACACCTTAAAAGCGGCGTCACCACCAGCTTTAAGCATAATGCGCTGGGGCAAAGGGTTTATAAAAGAAAAGGTAATGATATTAATTACTATTTCTATGACGAAGCCGGTCAATTGATAGCAGAGTACGCTATCACTGGAAAAATTTGGAAAGAATATATTTATCTGCATGGCCAAGTGATTGGGTTTACCCGTAATGGCACCCTCTATCATGTACATAATGACCACCTAGGTCGTGCCGAGCGCATTACCAACTCAAGCAAAACCACCGTATGGAGAGCTAACAATAACGATTTTGATAGAGTCGTAACCACCAACTCAATTGGTGGATACAACCTCGGCTTCCCTGGACAATACTACGACCAAGAGACAGGCTTGTATTACAACTACTTTAGGGATTACGACCCAAGCACAGGGCGCTACATTCAAGCCGATCCGATTGGGCAGTGGGGAGGAGAAAATATTTATCTTTACACAAATAGGCCTTCTAATGAAATTGATATTTATGGATTAGCGAGCTCTTTATCTGCTTGTATGAACCCGAGAATGTGGGGAACCTGCATGGAAGCAGGTATGATGAACTCTCCGCGCTTTATAAACTTAAAAAGTCATGCTCTTAAGCATAGTCGGTTGACTCCAAAAAAATATTATAATCAAGCACTAAATAATATAAAAAATGGTAAGCCATTTAAGTTTAAGCACGATGGACAAACCAAGCAATGTTTTGTTAAAAGAACAGGTAAAGATAGTTTTACAATTACATCTACAAGTGCAAATGGTAAAGTGATATTCACCCACTTTAACAACGCTACTACTCAGTATTTACGAAATCTAGGCATTACACTGCCGAAGGGGTTTTAAATGGCAACCTGGCATATTGACGAATTAAAGGATGCACTTCAAACGCAAGAATATGAATTCCTTTGTGTTCTTGATGGAGACGACTATAGAATTACAGGCTCTTGGTCATTAACAAAAAATGATGTTGAGTTGATCCTGGATTTTGAAGGCTGGGATGAGGGTGGCCTGTATGAACTGAATCGAAGTTTTGGTTGTAAATTGCGAGGTGTGGATGAAAAAGGTTTATACCTTCCAAAACATAAGCCTAAGCCCTCTAAGCCTAATGCTTTAAAGCAATGGGAGTCAGAGTTAAGAGAGTTCTTAGAAATCTTAGAGACGTACGTTAATTCTAAACTGCATTAATCAAAGCCTCTTCGGAGGCTTTATATTGATTTAAATTATTTTTTTAATATACTTTCTTTCAAAGTACTCGAAGAAGTACTTAAGAAAAATAAATTAACCATATAGCAAAAGGAGATAACTATGTCTGGTTCAGGTTCAGGCTCCCCAGGAAATTTCGGTGGTTTTGGTAAAGCTACTGTAGATTGTTCTCAATTTTCTTTCGAAACCCATATCAGCAGCCCTGATGGGAACGTTATAAATACTTTAGAAGCAGGTATGATTCTCACTGTCACTTTAGAAGTGGAGAATGGTATTGAGGCTGTTCAGGTATCACATGAAGGTAGGCGTGTCGGAGGGTTGGTGCAAAATGCAGATAAGCTTAAGCAATGCTTAGCTCTAGAATATCGTTTTACTGCAGTTATTAGAGAAATTAGTGGTGCATTAATTTCTATATTTGTTCAATCACAAGGACGTTAAAATGGGAATTCATGTCATTGGAGGTGCCTACAAAGAGTATTGCACCTGGCCAAGCTATACATCTTTGCAGGGCTCTGCAGGTCGAGCAGCACTCTGTTTAACACAAATCGATTCATCACTTCCAATAACGTTGCATTCAAGATTAGCTCAAAAAGATGAAAATGAATTAAGAGCTCTTTTTTTTGGTAATGCGAATGTTTCCCTAAGCTTGGATAATTGTGACGAGACAGTGTCGTTTGATTATTTTCACCCTTTGGCAGAGCCAAAAATTCTTCCTTCGCCAATAAATGAAAACCTCTCTGGTTTCACACCAAACTTACCTGCTTCTGCTGTTGCTGTTGTTTTTGGAATGATAGATGCAACACCAATAGTTTCGGCAAGCACCGTTATATACGACCCTCAAAATACCTATGATCCTCTACTATTTTCGGAGACAGGTGGTATAGCGGAAAAGTTGGTTTATATTACCAATCAAAATGAGATTAAAATTTTCGGTGAAAAGAAAGGCGTGTCTCATACTTCTGTTGAAGATATGGCAAAGTGGCTGCATTCAACCGAAAGTGCTGAGGTAGTCATTGTAAAATGCGGGCAACGAGGTGCTTATGTTTACTCAACAAATGAGTCAGGTTGGGCTTTACCATACGAAACAGACTCTGTATCTCCAGTGGGCTCAGGGGACTCATTTGTAGCTGCCTATACTTATTATTGGCATATATTAGGGTGCTCAGCTTTGAAAGCAGCTGAAAAAGCTAGTGTTGCAGCGGCGCACTATGTCAGCACTGGGGTTATGAATAACGTGCAAGGTCTTGAGGTTTTCCAACAGTCATTGACCCCAGTTAAAGCAAGCAAGAAGAAGGTGTATTTAGCAGGACCTTTTTTTACGCTATCTGAATTATGGATGATCAATGAAGCCAAGTATTATATTGAGTCGTTTGGTATGGAGACATTTTCGCCATTTCATGAAATCGGTATTGGTACGGCTGATGAAGTTGTGCAAAAAGATATAGATGCTATAAAAGATTGTGATGTTATGTATGCAATTTTTAACGGTACTGATCCAGGAACGCTCTTTGAGATTGGTTATGCTATTAGCTTAAATAAACCTGTAATAATTTTAGCTGAAAACCCAAAAGCAGAAGAATTGAAAATGTATGACGGCTCTGGCTGTAAAATATTTGGTGATTTCAGCTCCTCCATATACAGGCTTTCCTGGGTATAACAATGGAAGGTATTTTATTATCTGGAGGCTTGGACTCTACGGCATTGGCATATTTATGTAAGCCTGATATAGCATTCAATATTGACTATGGACAGAACTCTGCAGCAGCAGAGAGAAATGCATCGAAAGCTATCTGCAAAGATTTAGGAATTCAACTGGTTGAAATTGATATTGATTGTAAGAGTTTAGGAAGTGGCGATTTATCGGGCAAACCCTCTATTAATCAAGCTCCCGAGAGTGATTGGTGGCCATATCGTAATCAACTCCTTATTACCCTTTGCTGTATGAAAGCTGTTTCAATGGGTTGTAAGCAGATATTAATTGGGACAGTTCAGTCTGATGTATATCACGCGGATGGAACAATCGAGTTTATTGAAAAAATTAATCAACTTATATCTTATCAAGAAGGTTATATAAAAATAAAAGCACCAGCCATAAATTTATCTGCTACTGAGCTAATTAAAAAATCCAAAATTCCATTTAATTTATTAGCATGGGCTCACTCTTGTCATAAGTCAGTAATACCGTGTACGAATTGCAGAGGATGTAATAAGTATTATGCAACTATGCAAGAAATAGGTTTCTTTAAAGAATGAAATTAAAAGAGCCTGTAATAAGAGAAGCTATTAAGGTAAGAGCTCCTTTTAAGTGGGATGTGATAAGTACAATCGAGTTAAAATACAAGCAATGCGATATTGATAAATCATTTAGAAGGGTTCTGGAAGAAAGGCACTCTGAAAGAAACTTTACCAAGGTTGGAATAGAAGAAGTGGGTAAACTATTTTATTTGGTAAATAGAACGAAATCACAGTGGACTAATGAATACTCGCAACCCGTTGAAAAAAGAAACTATCCTTCTCCTGGGGCTCTTCACAGCATTTACTGTTTGATAAGCAGTATTAATGACGATGGTTGGTATTTGTATAATTCTAGAAATAACTCTTTTGATTTGTTAAAAATTGATACGCCTGAATTGGCGTGTTTTAAAAAAAATTGCTTCAAGATGCTAGCTGAAATTAAAAGTGGTTACTTGGTTTGGTATCTCTGTGATACTAATAAGTTATCTAGTAAATACAAAAATATTACTGGGCTTGCTTTTAGAGAGTCTGGCGCTATAAGCGCCATTCACTCATTAACTGCCGAAGCCATAGGCCTATCATTTTGTATGCTAGGGATTCATGGGAATGATGCAGCTCAATCAATTTCAAGCGAATGCGAGCTGCTCGGAGTTGGAGCTGCTATTGTCGGTGGAAGACTGGGCATTTAATTGATTATTTAGTTTGTTTTTCATAAGGTTTAGGGCGGAAGTAGATGCCTGCATTTCATACCACATCAAGGCGTCTAATTCAGAAGTTCTAACATCCATAGAGTGCGCTAGCGCAATAAACTTTTCTTCCAATGATAAATAGTGTTTTTCGATAGTTGTTTCTGCATCAAAGAACCCACCCAATACCCCTGCTCGATATATATGGATGTCGAGTATTGCAACATCATCTGCATCAAGCCAGTTTCTAGCTACCCAAGACGCGGTTTTCAATCCGATACCTTTTATATCAGTTAACCAGTTTCTGAGAGATAAACCCGTCTCACATGGTGCAGATTCATTGGTGATTTTTTTTAATGCACAATGCAAATATTTAGATTTTTGTTTTGCAAATCTGTACTTGAAAGTTTTACTCTTTAGATCAATAGGTTGTGATAACCAGTAATAGAGTTGCTCTTCGGAATGAGCCTCACCGTTAAAAGCTCCTTTTTCTTTCATATGCTCAAATGCTGCTAACCCATTCGCTGCAGGTATTCCATGGCCACCTAATAAACATGCGCCGATCTCTTCAATTAGGGAATTTCCTAGTCTATATTTTATGGCTGCCTTGTTTAATCTTGCCTCCATGATTCTATAATACCAATAAGCCACAGTCGGAAATCCAGCAATATTTCCCCACTTTACATTGGGCATGATTTCCTCATTCTCACTAGGTAGTTCGAATTCAAATAATCTGTCTCCTACCTCTATAAAAGCTTTTTGACTATTGCTGATCATAATATTCACTCATATTGATAGTGTTAGCTTTCTGTAATCTTTTTTTCCCAATCTGAGAAGGGAACAAAGTGAGGCGTATATGTCCCTCTACGCCATTCTTGCAGTGTTCTATAGCTAGGACATTTCCCTTCTCCTAGTGCTCTCATTAATTTCTCATGGATATCTTTCAATGATAATCCTGCGCCGTGTGCGGCCTTAAAGAAGCGTTTTGCATCATTTGTTTTTGCCAAATTTTTTCCTAAAGGTCTGCCGATCTTTTTTGTCATATTTAATTATTATATGAAAACACATTTATACAGTATCTGTATAAATTAACCAAATGTCAATACTAAGGAAAGGTGTAAAGCCATCGATATAAACGGTATTTGAACTGCTAATAGGCTGGACAGTTAGTTATAGAAGAATGGGCAGTAAAAATTCAGTGCGCTGGGCAGTTCTTTCTAGCGAGGTGGTCAATTTGATGTGGTGTATACAAGTGTAAATACTAGTATATATGACCAGTTCGGCTAGGAAATATTGACCACCAAAGTTAAGCTAAAATGCCCACTCATTAATAATTATTGAAATAAAGGAAGGTGTGCAACGGAATATGTTTCTATATTTTTTTCGTATACATCTCTTAAACAAAAATAGAACCGAAAAGCAGCGTGCAACTCTGACTTTTTATGGCGAGGTAATTCATAATATTTATTAAGAATATCCAGCTTCCTTTCTCTTGATATGGTGTCATCAATCACTTCTATGGCTTCTAAATATTCCAGCAGATCTTTATTTTCATTTACCCATCGAACCATATGGTAGGGTGATGGATATTGGTACTTATCATAAAAACTAAGTTCCTCTGGTAAATTAAGAGGAATAAAAAATCTTTTAATAATACACTCGTAGAGAAATCTAGCAGTGTTAGGTTCATCAAAGGGTGGGAAACTACAAACGTTAACCATGGTGTTCATTAAACACGAACGGTTATCAACGAAGCTTATAATTGAGAAGTTGAATTCATCTTCCGCCATAAGCAACATGATCACATTCAAAGCATCAATGGTACCCTTACGCCTCAAAAATAAACGTATACGATCATTTTTTCTTAAATCTTTTCTTTTCCAGTCTAGTCCACTAATTCCAGTAGGGTTGAATAAAATTTTCTTAATATCAGGGCTCGTCGCTGATAGAGCGTCATTGATGTACTCTTTACTAACTCTCTCCGTTACTAATCTCCAAAAAGGCATGTTGTAGATATATTCAGATGATGGAACTTCTTTGTACGCCTTATCCAAGGTTTTTAGTGAAGGAATTCTAGTACCGTTAAAGTACTTATTCCAATCTGTTGGGTGAGTTGTGCCTTCTGTTTTATGTATGAATTTATCGTCACCAGAAAAGTGTTTTTGTAGAGCATAAATAGATTTATAGTTTAATGCTTCTTTTAGGTATTCCACCCAAAGTTTAATTTTAAATTTTTCAACCCTCTCAAGCTCTGTAAATCTGCACTCTCCATCCTTTGGAGTAACATCGCCGTGTATAAGCTCTTGATTTTCCATAATATTTTAATTCAAACGAGTGTCTTTTTGTTACCTCATACGACACCGTACTACAAACGTTGATTGTTTTTTATACTATCAAGTCACGTTTTCCGAATTTTAATGTTGTGTGGAGTATTGCTAATGACAGCAAAAGATATCGAAAAAGACATAATTAAACTTCATGGATATGTCATTGGTAATGAAGACTTATCAGCATTATTAGGTTTTAAGACGATGGGGGCATTTAGACAGGCTATTAGTCGAAAGAAGGTGCCCATAAAAATTTTTAATATCGAAAACCGTCGTGGCAAGTTTGCTTTAGCAAAAGATGTAGCCCAGTGGTTATTTAAACAGAGGTTAACAGCAGAATGAACTAGGTGAGTCCCAGATAAGGAAAAGCCGCTTTGAATATGTGGTTCAATGCGGCTAATCAGATTTGTCTTAGGTTCGCCCCAGACATTTCTATCTTTCCATATCACTAGATACCCTGTCAAGTTGGTTGAAGGCTATCTCTCACCCTAAAAAACTTGAGTTTGTAGCGGCTAGTTATAGCTGCTGATAACTCGTATAACGGAGAGATAGCAAAAATGAATCGAAAAAAATCATGCGTTTCTAAAATAATTGCAGAATTAATCTGCTCAACCAATTGGTCTAATAGAAAAATTGGCGCGATGTCGGGCTGTTCTAATCGAACAGTTGGTCTATACAGAAAAATTATCACTGACAAAAAGTACTCCTGGTCTTATTTAAAATCAATGAGTCGTAACGAGATACAAGCGCTTTTTAGTAAGAGACGGGCAAAGAGTATTTTTAAGCGCCTCCCTAACTTTGAGCAGATCAAAGAAGACCTAAAAAATAGTAATACCAGCTTAAGAAGGCTATGGGAAACTTATCATGACAAATACCCTAAGACGGCCATCTCATTTAGTCATTTTGTAAGTGAATATCAAAGAGAGTTAAAAAATGGTTCGGAGTAAATTACACGACCATGAATTAATGCTTCGATTGATTTGCGATACTAATTTGTCGAACCGAAAAATTGGTGAACTATCGGGTTACTCTCATAACACTGTTGGTCGGTACCGTAAGATTATCATTGCCCAAAAATACTCTTGGTTACAGTTAAAACTGCTGAACCATGACGATAGAAAAGCTCTTTTCATAAAAAAGCGTGAGCGTGACCTTAGTAAGCGGATGGCAGACTATAAAAAAGTCGAAGTCGAACTTAGAAACAAAGGAGCTAACCAAAGAAATATTTGGGAAGCCTACTATGATGAAGACCCAGCGACGGCCTATTCCTTTAGTAGCTTCACTTACTACTATCGACTCTACAAAGTTAAGAATGACATCTCAATGAAGATCCGCCGTTATCCAGGCGAAATAACCAATGTGGATTTTGCGGGCTTAACGATCCCTTACTTTGATAGAAAAACAAACAAGAAGCATTATGCTCAGGTGTTTGTGTCGGCAATAGGCATATCATGCTTGATCTATATGGAGGCTTGTCCCAGTCAAAAACGCAGCGTTTGGATAGCCGTTCATAATGAAATGATCAAATATTATGGTGGCGTTAGTGAGGTCGTGACTTGCGATAACCTTCGACCTGCTATTGATAGAGCAAAAGGTAAATACCCAGCTAAGGTAAATCGAATTTACGCAGAATGGGCTGCTCATTGTAATAGCGTCATTATTCCTGCTCGTGCTGGGCACCCACAAGACAATGCTTGCGCTGAGGCCGCCGTCAAAAAGGTTACTTATAAAATTATCTACAAACTTCGATCAAGAACTTTCTATAACATCGAGGAAATCAACGATGCGATAAGAGTTCTTTTGGAAGTAGTGAATAACATGCCATTTAAAGGCGGTATGTCTCGCCGTGAGCTGTTTGAGGAGTTTGATAGACCCATGCTAAGACCAACTCCTGAGCAGTTGTTCGAATACTTCGAGTGGATCCCAGAGCGCAAAGTCCCTAGACAATTCTTACTGCGAGTTGAAGGTCACGACTACTCAGTTCCTTACACGCTTCGGAACGAGTATGTGGAAACCAAATACAATCATAAAAAGGTTGAGTTTTACCACAAAGGCTTGTGCGTAGCATCGCACAAACGTAGTTCAGTCAAAGGTGACTTTACGATGAATAAGAAGCATCAACCTGTAAATCATCAGATCTATGGGTATCTCAAGCAAGACTATCTTGAGTGGGCATTGGGTGTTGGCAAATACACCACTCAAGTCGTCAATCAACATTTTGACGGCTATCAGGACTACTCAAAAATCCCCCGTGATGCTTGCAGCTATTTAAGAAAGCTTTATGAGAGCAGCTCTGACAAAAACGATTTTGAACTAGCTTGCCAATTCTCTTTGAAAAAGTCTCGACCATTGTTTGCCACTAATATTGAGCGCCTTATGAAAACTAAGCCATGGCTCGATGAGCGAGACGATGACTTTATTCCTCAGCATGACAATATTCGAGGAGCTGAGGCCTATACAAACGGAGGGTTACATTAATGAACTCTAATGACATTGAAGCACAGTTCGCAGAAGCAAAGATGCCTGCCGCCAAAGAGCACTATAAGTTGTTAGTTCGCTCTCCTGACTATCATCGCATACCTACTAATGAGGTGATATTTCAATTGCTTGAAGCTGAGCTGGTGCATCGCAAGCGCACTAAATTTGAGCGCGACTTAAAAGCATCCAAAATCAAATACACCACAGCGGTTACGGAAAACATTATTTTTGATAGTAGACGTAATTTAGATCGTAATGTTTTGCTGCCTTTAGCTCTATGCGAATGGGTTAAGTTTCATCAGAACGTGGTGGTTATAGGTCTTACTGGCGTAGGTAAAACTCATATTGTTTCTTGGCTTGGCATTGAAGCTATCAAACAAGGTTATCGAGTCGCATTTAAGCGCTTATCGACACTCATTGATGAGCTTGAGCAAGCCAGAAATGAAGGCGAGTCTTTACAGTATCGCAAAAAAATAGCCCGCTTCCCCATTCTTATAATTGATGATTTTGGCCTTGCCAAATTAACAGCCCCAAGCCGTAGAGACTTGCTGGAAATTATTGAAGATAAAACAGGGACGGGCTCAATCTTAATTACTAGTCAAATGCCAGTTGAAAAATGGCATCAATACATTGGCGATCCAGCAATTGCAGACGCCATTCTCGATCGACTAATTCATAAAGCACATATTATTGAGATTCAAGGTGAGTCAATGCGCCGAGATACTAAACACTAAAGGAGATTATTATGATGGTTTTAAACAGTGAAAGCGGTAACAGCTACTACACGCCCATTTGCAGCGAGTCTGGTGACATTCTAAGGCAGCAGCAAGGGGTTTCTCGGCTAGATCAAACAATCGGTAATGAGTATGTCGAGGAGCAACATTTGATGTTAGCCCAAGACTTGGACGCTACCGAAAAGCTTAAGGCTTTTGAGCTTTCAAATTATGATCTGATTGAGCAGTTTCATTTGGGTTATGCCGATAACAGTTTTTTAAGACGCTACTCTAGATATCGAGGAGAAGATCTGACTCCTATTAGCGCCTCACTCGGTCGTTTAGGGCTATTAGATAGTACTAAGCAAGAAGTACTTGAGGGATGCATGATATTTCCCCTATACAATGGGATCTATTATATCCCTGTTGGGGTTTATGGTTATTGGCTAGAGCCAAAGGAAGGCGTTGAGTCTGACTTATTGCGGTTGTGGAACCAAGATGCAGTAGGCGTATTTAACTTGGATGCGTTTAACGCCTTTTCTGACTTAATTGTATGTCAGAACCCTGTGATTGCTTGCCAGTTGATTGAGCGTGGTCATGAAAATGTCATTGCTGCTATGGGCAACGGTGATACGGTGGAGCAGTTTCGTCAGCTCTTCAAGCATATGCCGACTCAATCCATTCGCATTATCTCTAATGGTGATCGTTACGGGCAGTATTGGGCAGATCAAATCACAGAAGCTATGAGGCTTCTAAATATCGATTGTGCTTTTTACTTCAATGCTTAAGAGCTTTTTATGAAGCAACTAACCCGTTCATCCAATACCGTTGATATTTCAAGAAGCTTGCCAGTGTTTATAGAGAGCCAGTTTGTTGGAATATCAAAGGATGAGCGCGCTACTCAAGAAACATTTAACTATTACCAAGAACGTTTTTTGAGTAGCGATAAAGCCCAACAGTTTCTTTTTGCTAGGGGGATTAAAAACTTAGAGTTATTGGATCAATTGGGGATTGGTTATTGCGATAGAAGTTTAGGTAAAAAATTGAGAGCCTTATCGAAGTGGGATGAACAAGCCTTTCGTGGCTCTATGCAACGAGTGGGTTTGATTAAATCATCGGGACATGAAGTACTTCGGGGCGCTATTACTGTGCCATTTTATAGTCTGGACGAACAAATTGTCGGTGCCTATGGTCGGCGTATTTGTCCTAAGCTGCGTTCGGGTACGCCTTATCATGTTCATTGGCTAACCGATGCAACGACCTTTTTTAATCTTGGCGCTTTAAATCACCATAGCGAGATTATTTTATGTAAGAATCCGTTGGATGCGTTGGTGTGGTTATGCCATGGCTTCTCAAACGTTATTGCTTTGATGGGAGCCAGAAACTATCTCAACCAACATGCGCTTATCTTTGATTCATACCATATCAATAAAGTATTACTGGCTTTTGGCGGTAGCCGAGAAGCGCTTGTTTATTCTCGCAAAATTATTCGATTGAATACCAATCTTGGTATTGAAACTAAAATATTGATATCCCCACAAGGCCTTGCGACTTCTGATTACGCATTAACGCTTTCTAACCCATACAAGGGATTAATGCAGTCTCTTTCTCAACCTTACATTCTGGAGTAACGCGATGACTAACCTACAAAGAATTAAAACATTAGCAGAGCTTGTGCCTCATCATATTGAAGATGTGCTCGCGAAAGGTTTATCAGATCAAACGGCTTATACGAAGGAGAGAGCACTGAATCTTTTTATCAACTGGTGTAGCTCTCAAAACATAAGCGTTATTGGTGATTTATCGATTGAGGTTCTTGAAAACTTTCGTAAGCATTTATATCGCTACCGTAAGCCTGATGGTAAGCCTTTGCAGCTTTCGACTCAGCGACTGCGATTGATGGCCGTTACGGGCTTTTTGAAATTCTTAGATCATTATGAGTTGATGGACTCAACCTTCTATAAGAAATTTACTCTGCCTAAAGTTCCGCAGAAGTTTCCCAAAGATATACCCGATTTTGAAGAGATTGAGCTGATTTTTAAGCAAACTGAAACGGCTGGAGCCATGATGCTCAGAGATCGTGCTTATTTAGAGTTCTTGTATGGGACAGGCATGAGGCGTTGTGAGGTTGCCAGGGTGCAAGTGAATCACCTCGACTTTAAAAATAATTTAGTCATTATCCGTAAAGGTAAAGGTTCCTTGGATCGAGTTGCTCCATTAGCTGAAAGAGTAAAATTTTGGCTTAAAAAATATTTAAAGGAACTACGGCCAAAACTTGCCAATATTGATTCAGGTGATGCGTTGCTATTAGGCCATAACGGTAAACCATTAAAGCTGTCGGCGCTTACTGAGCTGGCGAGTTACTATGTTGCTCGCTCAGGGATTGGTAAGCAAGGAGCTTGTCATATCTTCAGACACGCTACCGCCACACATATGGTACGCGGCGGTGCTGACACTCGCTTTGTTCAAGAGCTTTTGGGACACCAAGATATGAAAAGCACTCAAATCTATACCCACTTAACCGCTAAAGACTTAAGTAAGGCTTATAACCAGTATCATCCAGCAGCCAATAGCGCTCCCAGACAAGGTTTATAAATGTATGGATTAGCGTACTTATAGTACGCTAACACGTTCAAAATTAAACTTCAAACTTGATTTGGTTTAAAAATGATGTAATATCCGTACTATGAGTACTGTAAATGAAACAAAAATAAACCAATTGCTTAACTTGCAACCTGCGGGAGTGGTTTTAACCTCTGCTTGGTTGTCCGAGCACGGCTACAGCTATGATTTGCTGCGGAAGTATGTGAAAAATAATTGGTTAAGCTCCATAGGTAGAGGGGCTCACATACGCCATGGCGATAGTGTGGGTTATCTAGGGGGCATCTATGCGCTTCAGTCTCAGTTGGGTTTATCGGTACATCCTGCGGCAAAAACGGCTCTAGCTTTGCTTGGGAAGTCTCATTATTTGGAGCTAGCACCTAAACGAGTGCAATTGTTCAGTACGCGAAACGAAAAATTACCAGCCTGGTATAAAAAGTATGATTGGCCAATAAAATGGAGTTGTAAATATACGGATTTTTTGCCACCTGATTTAGGCCTTGTTAATTATGAAAGTAGGAATTTTGAAGTAAAAGTTTCCAATCCTGCTAGGGCGATAATGGAATGCTTGTATTTGGCTCCAAAGAGTCAGCCATTGTTAGAGGTTTATGAGTTAATGGAAGGCTTGAATAATTTAAGGCCTAAAACCGTTCAAGAGCTTTTAGAAAATTGTACTTCGGTTAAAGTGAAGCGCTTATTTCTATATATGGCCGATAAAGCTAGACACAGTTGGTTACCGTTAATCAATTTAGACAAAGTAGATTTGGGAAAAGGAAAACGTAGTATTGTTTCTGACGGTACTTACATATCAGATTACCAGCTAGTGGTACCTAAAGAGTTAGAAGGATTATCATGATCCCAGTTTATAAAAATCAAGTACAACTGTTATTGGAAGTACTACCTGAGGTGGCAAAGGAAGAATCGTTTGTCATGCACGGTGGTACTGCAATTAATTTATTTGTGAGAGACTTGCCAAGGTTATCCGTTGATATCGATTTAACCTTTGTTGATCTAGTCGAGCGCGATGAGTTTTTAGTTGGAATGAATGAAGGTTTATCACGCATACAGGCAAGAATTAATTTGCTTAATCCTACGATTGATGTCCAGCATGATTCTCGTAAAGGTAAATTGCATATCGAAAAAGCTGGGGTATCCATTAAAGTTGAAGTTAATATGGTTGGGCGAGGTTTATTGGGAGAGCCACAACAGCTTCAGTTATGTGAGGAAGCTCAAGATAAGTTTGACTCATTTTGCATTATGCCTGTAGTTCCAACTGGGCAGCTTTATGGCGGAAAGATTTGTGCGGCATTAGATAGACAGCATCCGAGAGATTTATTTGACGTTCGGCTCATGCTAGACAATGAAGCTATTAATGATCAGATCAAGCAAGGTTTTATATTTAGTTTATTGTGTAGTAATCGCCCAACTCATGAGCTCCTTAACCCTAATCGACAAGATCAAACCTCAGCTTTTGAGCAACAGTTTGTAGGCATGAGTGAAATTGATTTTAGTTATCAAGATTATGAGAACACAAGAGAAGAGTTAATTGAATTGGTTAATGCTACTCTTACAGAACTGGACAAGCAGTTTATTTTAATCTTCAATCAACTAGAACCAGATTGGAGCCATTATGATTTTAAAGATTTTCCATCTATAAAATGGAAGTTATTAAACCTGCAAAAATTTAAAAATAAAGATTTGAGCCAGTACCAGTATCAGTTAGAAGAACTCACTAAGATATTGGGCTTGGAATAATGGTAGTGGTGGTTGTTAACTATGTCGGATAGTATGGGTCGTAAATGCAATTAGTTTATAACTACTTTAGGGATTACGACCCAAGCACGGGGCGATACATTCAATCTGATCCGATTGGATTGGCTGCTGGAGTTAATACTTATGCATATGTTGGTGCGAATCCTGTTAGATTATTCGACCCTATGGGACTATGTGCTTGTTTACCGAACTCGCAAACGTTTATGAGTAACTATCCTGACTATAATGATTATCAATCAAGTGGTGATGTATGGGACTTAATAGGCGGCTCACTTAATGATGCTTATGGAAGAGGTTCTGAAAATGGAGCGGAAGACTCCTGTGCAGCAAGAGTAAGCCATGCCTTAAATAATAGCGGAGCTGAAATACCATCAAGTCCAGCACATCAGACAAACCGAAATCAAGGTGGGTCTGATGGCAGATATATTATTAGTGCCTCAAATATGAATAGGTATCTTCGAGATACTTATGGGGCGCCAGCTATGTCGTTAAATGGAAATGGTGGAGCTGAGGCTTTACGAGCATCATTTATTGTAAGTAGATCGGGCGGAGCAGCCATTGTATCTTCAAGTGGACATACAGCTGTCATTTCTGCTTCACATATGGATAATTATGTTTGGACTGGCGATGTTTGGTTTTTACCGACCAGTGGCGGTTGTTCTTGCTAGATTAAAACTTGAGGCAAACAATGAAAAATTTGAAAATAATATTTATTTTATTAACCCTTCTGGTCAGTACATCTGCATGTGCTAACCAGGATAAGGATTACAAGGTAACAATAAATAAAACAGACAAGGATAGTTATAAAATCCATGTAGTAGGGTCCTCTGGAAATGAGATAAGGAGCATTACATATAAAAACTTAAAATTGGCAAACAAGTGGATTCTTCAATTTAACAATGGCTCAGGTGCAGAAACTATTAATAAAAGTGGCGAACCAAGTCTTAATATTTATGAAGAGGCATTTTATGCAATATTGCAGTTTTTGGAAGAAAACGAATATGAGCGTATAAATAAAGTTGTTTATGACTTGAGTGCTGACCCATCTACTTTTAACTTTGTAGTTGGTAAGATAAAGGAGAGCTTAAAAAACAAAGATGGAAAAGTAATCAATAAAGACAAGCAGTTAACGAAAATAATGAGAAGTAGTTTATTAGATGGAATCTTGGTTGAAAGAACTTGTGAAATAGCTAGTAGACTAGAGTATCAATGCTTAAAAAATAAAGTCGGAACACTCCCAATTGCTTTTCAGCGTAGCTATTTAGGTAAGAACTGGGATGAGCTTATATCTCAAGCTGAAGTAGGATTACACCCGTCACTAACCTTTACAGTGAATTTAGAATAATCAACGCTTTGCGAGTAAAACAAAGCCTCTTCGGAGGCTTTTTTATTGCCTGATATTTGGGACCTTAATCAGCGAAGGCTTGGATAGCTTTTTGGTTTTGATTGGGACATTATTGCAATACAGGCTGGGGAATAGTCCAGCGCCAGCAGAGTGGTAACGGAGTAGCGTTCTGGTGGTAAAGTTAGCGTGATATATACATCCTTAGCAAGACACGCTTTTATCACTTTAGCATATCGGCCGCTGCGGCTTGCGTTACTTGCAGAAAGTAGTAGTCGTATTTGTAGTCCTTTTCAAACCCATAGTCTTTGTAGAGTTTATGCAGCTTATGATTTTCTTTGCGGGTAGTGACTTCGATCCGAATTGCGCCAGCAGCTTTGCAGTCTTCTACAATCTGATCCAATAACTGAAGCGCCATTAGCCTTTTGTTGCTGCCCGATTTGAGGTACATATCGTTTAAAATCCAAATGGGCGCCAAACCAATACTGGAAAAGGATGGATACAACATTACAAAGCCATGGATCTCATCCCCACTATGAGCCAAATAAATAATCGCTTCGTTAGCTTCAATTCGCTGCTGTAAATAGGCCTTGACTGCCGCTGGATCGGAGCTTTGTTTAAAGTGCTGCCGATAATCATCAAACAAGGGAGTTAAGCTTTCTAAATCATTGATTTCACATAATTTAATCTGCAATTGATATACCTTTCACCATAAGTTTTTAGATTTTGTCGCATATTCAGGAAAAATTCAGTTTACCTAGACTAAAGTAGGAACCATCATCCACAGAAGCTATTTTACATAGATTTGTGGAGACTGTTTAGTTTCATAGGAGAAAGCCATGAAGAAAATCATCACCCCAATTGTTGCGCTAACGCTAAGCTTAGGTTTGTCGCAAGTGTCGGTTGCTAAAGAGCATCATGGCCCTAGCAAATCAAATGCTTACAAATCCAGTGGCAAAGCGCAGAGCCATCGTTCTGGTTCTAACTATCGCTCAAGTCAGCGCGGCATTAAGCACGATGCTAATCGTCATTCGAGTCGCTCGAGCAATAGAAGTTCCGCACGTACCCACGACGCTTATCGTAACAATCATCGTGCCAATGGTGGCAAGCATCGTGTCAGCGGCCGTAGCCATAATCGACACAATAATCGCCATTATAACCGTCACGATAGACGTCATGATCGCCATTACGATCGTCGTCACGGTCATCGCCATAGTGATCGCTACCGTCATGATAGACACTATCGTAACCACTATAAACCGCGTCATAGACATTACTACGGCTACCGTCACTACTACCCACGTTATGACTATTACCCAACGTCGGTTTATTACCTAGGTCAGGATTGGTTCTACTATGGCAATGCTTACCACCCTTTCCCTCGCGGTCATGTCCACAGTCGCCACTGTCACCACCGCTATTGGGAGCCGCTAGCCGTCGGTATCGTCTTAGGCTCAGTGCTTGGCTGGTAACCGAACGATTTTAAGCTAACAGAAGTCCGGTTTGATCTTATGCCCCAAACGACCTCAATCAACCGAACCCCAAACTTCTGTTAGCATTTTATCCTCCCGCTCATGGATGGGCACCCTTAAAAAAACACTGCCAAAGCAGTGTTTTTTTATAGCAAATTAGTATTTAACCAATCGGCGAACCTGGCGGCATAGTTACTTTAGGTAAGGTTTCGATGGTTAAGTCGCCATTAAAGTATTTTTCCATTAAAGCTTTTAGCCACATAAAACGCACTGGATTGCGATTAGCTTGGGTTTGTAGCCAACCATTAATTTTCCCTAGCTCGTTATAAAGGTGTGCTTTGACCTCTGGAGAAGCTTGGGCAGATTCAGCAGTTTTGATCATTTGACTTAGCGTTAAATAATCCAGCCGCTGTTGAATTAAACCATTCAAGCCTTGTTGCTGATTTGCCATTAAAGTCGCATCCAACAACTGGTTAATCGTTTCACTTAAGCCCAATTGCTCTGGATCCATCGCTTTTTGTTGTAACAGACGCGCCAGACGTTGCGGATTCAACAGCAAAGTTAAGCTATGCTGCGCGGCAGTATCGGCCATAGATACCGGATCGAGCGTTAAACCCGTTTTACTCGGAAAGCTTTCTCGGTTGCGATAATAACCATACGCCTTGGGCGGGATCAGGCTTAAAATCGACTCTGGAACTTGCAATACCTCTAATGACAAACTGCTCAGCAAGGCTTGTAACGCCGCTTCTTGCGTGCTCTTTTCAACAAACGCCACTGGTTTAAAACTATCGCCTTTAACGCTGTATTCGTACTCCACGCCACCAACTAATTTCACCGCTGCCTCGGTTTGATAACGATGGAATAAGTACAAAGGAACCAACGTTTCCGCCAGCTCGGAATAAGGCATTCCTTTGGCTAGATTATGATGACCAAAGTTTTCTAGTGCTTTAACGCGGATGGCCAATACTCGGGTTAGTTCTTGCGCCGGATCTTGACCATTATCCCAAAGATGGGCTACAGGGTGAGCACCGCCTTGGGGACGGGCGTCGGGATCGGAAATAAAACCTAAGCCTTGCGCTTGCATATCTTTGACGATCTTAGCCAGACCTGCTTGTTCCGCAGCTTTATCAGCAAACTCAGAATAACCGTAGCGCACCGTCTCGATATCCCACTTGCCAATTCCTTTGGCATAGGCATTTTCAAGGCTGATCTGGCCATCAATGAACTCCGCCAATGGATGCGGGTAGTCCATCACAGACGCGCGGTTATCGGGACTAGCTGCAAAATTATGCGCGATCCCGAGCGTGTGCCCTACTTCGTGCGCCGATAACTGGCGAATTCGCGCTAACGCCATTTCCTTAGCAGCTTTGGATTTTGCGTCCGCATTCTCACCGCCATAGATCGCGGTCAGGGCGTTAGCTATTAGTAAATCCTGGCGTACCCGAAGCGAACCCAAGGTGACATGACCTTTGAGGATTTCACCGGTGCGCGGATCTGAAACCGAAAAACCGTAAGACCAGCCGCGCGTTGCACGATGCACCCACTGGATCACGTTGTAACGTACATCCAAAGGATCGGCATCTTCAGGCAACATCTCCACTTGATAAGCGCCTTCTAGGCCAATCGCGTCAAAGGCTTGTTGCCACCAACGAGCGCCATCCAACAAAGCGCCTCGCACAGGCTCAGGCACACCCGGATCGAGATAATACACAATCGGCTTTATCTTACCCTCTTGGTTGCGCTCTATGCGGTGACGATAAATTAATTTCTTATCAATGGGCGCGGTGATCGGAGTGGCGTAGTCTTTATACGAAAGTTCAAAAAAACCTGAGTGGGGATGAAAAGCGCGTGGCTGATAAGCATCATCGGGCAAAGCAACGAACGACAAATGTTGCTGTACGGTAATCTCATTCGGCGAGGGGGTTACTTGGCGTACAAACTCGCCAGCGCCACTACCCTTAAAGGTCAATAAACTTTCAAAAATGATGTTTCTGGGGAAGTTTTTAACTTTTTCAGTAACTAACGCCGAACGCGAAGTATCCACTGAATAAGTCCCTTGCTTACGCGCTTTAAGACGCGCAGAAACGCCATGCAAATCTTTTAATAAATACTGCGTTAATTCAATTAATACCTTATTGGAACGGCTTGCTTGTACTTCAAACCCAGCCAATACCGAACTGGCAAATGCTTGGGCAATCGAATTCTTTTCCGCCTTATTATCGGTATCGGCCCGATAGTCGGTGTTAAGTTGTTTGAGCAAAACCTTATTGCCATAGCGCTCAAACTGCACCAAACGACTCTGTCCAAGCTGTCCTCGATCAAGCCCAATATCATTCGAGCCAATGCCATAAGGCAAGCCACTGTAATAAATAAACGGTTGATTAAAATTGCTGACTTCCAACCAGACTTTGCCTTGGCTTTTGCTCAAATAATAGGGCATGAAACCATTCACTTTACGGCTCTTGGCTTCAATATCAGCCCAACTTTTGGCCGTAGCCGTTTCTGCCAATAAGCATAATATCACTGCCATTAATGGCAAAAACCCTAATGAAAATTTCGCTTTCATTTTATATTCCTATTTCTTTTTTTGACGCTTAAAAAGCATCGTTATAAAACAAACCGTTAATAAACAAACGCGCACTACCGAGCCAATAACCTCGGAACAATGGATTATCGTTAAACAAGATTATTGATCCGCGCTCTTGGCTATAAGCCACAACCGCTGGGGTTTGCGCAATTTTTTCAAGATTGTCTTCTGATGCATAACCGGCCATTAACGCAGCTTTGGCATAATGAGCCACCGTTTTAAAATCTTCATCGATGGGCGCAAGAACTTGCACCCCTGCTTTAGTCACAGGCAATGCTTGGCGATTAATTCCAAAAGTTAATGGATGGGTTAGATCCAGCTCCGTTTTAAAAATAGCACCGCCGATCAAGCGCTCGGCAAAAGCTTTACTTCTATCGCTAAAAGGACGTTTACTGGGTACTTTATTAACCGCATCGTCAGTATCTTTTTTGCCTTCTTGCAGTAACTTTTGCGAAATAATTTCATGCTTACTAAGCCACTCAATAGCGCTGCGACTGGCAATTAGATGGCCACCATTCGTGATCCACGCTTTTAAGGGTTTTAATTCTTCTTGCTCCAGCTTCGGATAACGCCCTGCCACCATAATTAGGTGACTATAGCCACTTAAATCTATGTTTTTTAGTTTACTGGCGGCTTGCATTGAGACGCCAATCCCAAAGCGTTTATCCAACAAATGCCACACCTCACCAGCTTCATAAGAAGACACCCCTTTGCCGATCAAAAGCAACGGTTTGGGCGACTTTAAATTTCTAACATTTGGACTGCCTAAATCAATTCCGGCCTGACTAAAGCCGGTACTTAAACCCTTGATGTCAATACCGTGAGGCTGACCATATTGCAGCCATAGCTCTTGGAGTTGAGATTTTTTATCCGGCTGATTTACTACCAACAGGGTCCCTGCAGGAAACTCAAGCGTTTTTCCTTGAACCTGATTGTTGAAAGGTTTGAGTGCAGTCTTGACGCCAATGCCCTTTTTTAGCAATTGATTGGCAAATTTTAGGGCATAAAAATTATCCGTCGAAAATGCTAGCGTAATATCTTGCTCTGCCACCAGCCACTGGCCTTGGTTTGCCTCAATAGCTGCCGACGTCACGGAAGCGGTTTCGGTTTGGTTAAGGAATCTATAATCTAAGTTAAACGCTAGCGGCAAAGTCCAAGCCGAAACGTCATAAAAGGTGTTGTCCTGAAACTCGGTTCTAGTTTCAAACATGGCTCTAATCAAACCATACTGAGTTTGTCCAAGCTTAACTAGATAGCTACGATTTGGTGGAAACTTATGTCGATTAAACACTGCTTCTTGCGTTACTTGACTCACCTCAATTTGGTGTTGACGCAGGATCTCAATAAACTCGTCCAGTCGCGCTGGATCGTTACTGGAAAAAATAATACTTTTCTGACTATCGATAGCCGCTTTATTTTTCTGCTCGTGAAAAAAATTTTTCTGATAATTTTTTAACTCGGTTTGTAGGCTATTTGCAGCTTCAAGGGTGGAAAAAGAGGTGGCTACTTGATTGCGAATAGCAAACGGAAAACTTAAATCACCATTAATCGATTCTTGCAAATGGCCTCGCGCACTGGCCTGCTCAAATAAAATTCCAACTCCGCCATTAATGTCCGGAAAGGTTGAACCTTTACCATAGTAAAAATCGTCAAAGCTTTCCTTGCTGTAATAAGGCACATTCAAAGTATCCAATGCCTTGGCATGATATTTGGCAATCTCATTCGTTAGCTCGAAGTTCCTGTTAGGCGTTAGCGGATTTTGTCGGCTGGGCACACCAGGCTGGAAAAAGTAGGTGGCATTGGTGCCCATTTCATGGAAATCACCCACTATATTTGGTCGCCACTGATAAAACAGTTTTACTCTTGCCCGGCTTTCTGGGTGCTGTAATAACAACCAATCCCGATTGAGATCAAACCAATAATGGTTAGTTCTGCCGCTTGGCCAAGCTTCATTATGTTCGGCCGAAGCTGGATCGGCGACTAAATTCATCCCCTTATAGCGATTAAC
Organism: Kangiella sp. TOML190; assembly: GCF_023706045.1. Classification (NCBI taxonomy): domain Bacteria; kingdom Pseudomonadati; phylum Pseudomonadota; class Gammaproteobacteria; order Kangiellales; family Kangiellaceae; genus Kangiella; species Kangiella sp. TOML190. The sequence goes on along the minus strand of NZ_BQYL01000001.1, from coordinate 1,288,477 downwards.
CCAATTGGCAAAACGATCCATTCCATCAGGATTAAGCATCGGATCGATGATCACGATGTTATTGGCTAATAATTCTTGCACCCAAGATTCCTGAGAAGCTGCTAAGCGATAGGCTACCAAGGGCGCTGCATTAGCACCGCTGGCTTCGTTGCCGTGTACCGAATACCCCAAATAAACCACATTTGGCGTATCTTCAGTTTGCAACTGCTCTCTGGAGACTTGGATCTGATTGAGTTTGGCAAGATTGGCTGCTGATGAAATAAACGCAGCAATTAGCGGCCGTTGTTGATGGCTATAGCCGGTAGCCTGCAATATTACTTTATCACTGGAAGCGGCTAAAGCTTTAAAATAAGCTAAAGACTGATCGGGTCTTAAGTGCCAATCGCCAATGGCATATCCCAAGCTATCACTGGGTTTGTGAACGGCAGGATCATAGTCGATAGTTTGATTAAAATAATAATCCAGTTGATCTTTGTCATCAGCCGTAACGGTTAAACTTGTGCCAACCAGCAGACTTATCATCGCAGCAAGCAATAACCTTATATTTTTTAGGGGCATTTGGTATTAGTTCAATTTTTGTGATTTACCTCATTCTAACGCTTGCAATCTTCACCGCAAGCCCAAAGATAGAGTATAATTCAGTAACGTTCCTAACATTAGTTATCTTATGATTAACATTTCAGAAGCTGCTCAAGAGCATTTTCGCCGCCTGTTAGCAGGCCAAGAAGAACCGGAAACGGGTATTCGTGTTTTTGTGGTTAACCCAGGTACTTCGCATGCCGAATGTGGCGTTTCCTATTGCCCGCCGGATGCGGTCGAAGACAATGATACCGAATTAGCATTTCAAGGATTTTCAGCTTTCGTGGATGCTGATAGCGCTCCGTATCTTGAGGAAGCAGAAATTGACTACCAAAAAGAACAAACCGGCGGCCAACTAACGCTTAAAGCACCCAATGCCAAAGCGCGTAAGGTGGACAACGATGCGCCTGCAGAAGATCGCATCAAGTACATTTTGGAATCAGAAATCAATCCCGAACTGGCTAATCATGGTGGCCAAGTCAGCCTGACCGAATTTACCAAAGACGGCATTGCAGTATTGCAATTTGGTGGCGGTTGCCAAGGTTGCGGTATGGTTGATGTCACCTTAAAAGAAGGTATCGAGAAAACCCTGATTGAGAAAATTCCAGAAGTCACTGGCGTTAAAGACGTAACCGAACACGCCGCGGGTGAAAATCCTTATTATTAAAACCGCTATCACTTAGTGACATCCTGACGCAAGTCAGGATCTTCTATTAGAATCGCTACATCTGTATGAGATCCCAGCTTTTGCTGGGATAACACAACCTAAAATATGCGCTTATTAACTATCTTCTCATTTGCTCTTTTAGTCACACTTTTGGCTGCTTTTCTAACCGCTTGTGTCGGCCAACCGATTAAAGTCGAAGCGGCTCAGATCCGCCTATTAGATACGGAACCGCAAGGTTGTCAATTATTAGGCGAAGTTTATGGTACTCAAGGTAATATTGTTACTGGACCATTTACCAAAGACGAGGAATTAATTTCAGGCGCAAAAAACGATATTCGTAATCAAGCGCTAGCTTTAGGCGCCAACAGCTTATGGATCACCCGCACCAATCCCAAGCGCACCCATAGCCTCGATTTTTATAGCTTTTATGGCAAGGCTTATAAGTGCCCCTAAAGCACCGAAGAAGTTGAAAACTTTGCTATTAATCCAACAAAAATATAGAGTGACCTTATAAAATAAAGCAGCGGTTTACAGCCGAATACAGGTATTCTTATGCTAGGCTCCATGAAAACATCACTCTACTATCTGGCGATCGCGGCCCTTTTTACTCATGAACTTGATGCCGTTTTAAATATGGAATGGCGCTTATTATTTTATTTGCGCACGCTACCAGATCCGGAAGCTAGTTCTATATTTGTGGCACTTCATTTTCCTTTGTTTTTCGCATTCTTTTATTTTGGACATCATAAAAATGGCAGGGTAAGAGAGACTTTCAGATTTGTTATTGCAAGCTTTTTAGTTGTGCATGGCATGCTGCATTTCAGGCTTTCAGATCATGAACTCTATCAATTTTCGGGTTTCCTTTCTAATTTTTATATTTACAGTGCTTCTTTATGTGGCTTAGCTTTTATCGTGTTGTCTTGGAAGCAACGAAGGAGTAATGGCAGCTAACAAGGCGTTTAACACCCTCCTTTAGCTTAGCCTGAACCTTTAATCAAACTATCATGCAATAAATTAACTATCTGCTCGGCTTCTTCGTCATTCACTAAAAAGGATAAGTGATGGTCGCTGGAAGTATGGCTGAGCAGTAGCCATTGCTCTGGCAAGTGTTGCTGTTCGATTTGCAGTAGATGCCAAAGGGCTTGACTCGCTTGGCAACCGACGAGGGTGATAATGGCGCTGTGCGACAAGAAGACGCTCATACACACTTCCGCCAACTTGGCGGACAATTCGTTAAGTACCTGCTCGGTATAGATGCTATTGGTGTTGTCGATTTCCAATACCAAAGATTCTTTAGTCGAAGCCAGCAGTTCGCTGGTTAAACCAAACTCATTAATAATGGCGAAAACTTTTTGCAGAATATCCGGCTGCTGTCCACGACGCCCCAATAATAAAGTAATCACTGGTACTTGTTGCTTGAGCGCTATCGCTTTAATCCATTTAGAATCTTGGTGGTTTTCATCCACGCGAGTTCCTTCAACTTCCGGTTGCTTGGTCGAGCGAATTTCTACCGGTATTCTTTGTGGCGCTATCGCACTCAAGCAGCGCGGGTGCAATACTTTAGCCCCAGCTTGAGCTAAATCAAAAGCTTGGTTATAACTCAAGTGATCGATTTTTATCGCAGAGTTAACCTTATTTGGATCGCAAGAGTAGATCCCATCCACATCGGTCCAAACTTGTAGTGATTCCGCCGAAGTCAAAACGGCGAAATAAGCTGCCGAAGTGTCCGAGCCTTCGCGCCCGAGTAGCACCGTTTGGCCGTTACTATTACTGGCAATAAAGCCTTGACTTAAAACCACCTCGGCCTGCTCTGCCCATTCTTGACTTAAGCCCTTATCAGGGCGCGGGTGACAGACCGCATTTAAAAAATATTCATTAACATTTTTGGGCGTATCATCTACCGCAGTTAACACCTTTCGAGCATCAAGCCATAAGGTTTTTTGAGTTAAATTTTTCGCTAGATAGGCTTCGCCTAAACTCGAGGATAAGAGTTCGCCATGTGCGACTAACTCTGCTCGATCGCAAGGCGACAGATTTTCTTTAGCCGCAATACTAGACAAAGTACTCCCTAGGCTTTCAAACCAAGGCTCAACAATAGCTCGCGCTAAATCCAGTTCATCCGCCAGTTTGTAATGTTGTTCTACTAGTTCATCGAAGATAGGCTGATGCTCTGCTTTAAGAGCTGCTTGCGCTAATTGCTCTAACTGATTAGTGACATTTTTAAAAGCCGAATGGATCACCACCACTTTAAAGCCTTGGGCTAAATGTTCAGCAACAATGGTCGTAATATTCTGCCAATCTTTTAAACTGGAAACACTGGAGCCACCAAATTTTAGGACCCGCCATTTAGTTCCCGCAGACATATTTATGATTCCCCATCTATGCTATCAACAGCGCTTTTAAGTTGAAATTGGTTGCCGCAATAGGGGCAGGCTCCACGGCCTTGTTTATCCAGCGGAATATAGACTCGGGGATGTTGGTTCCACAAAGCCTCATCGGGCATCGGGCAACTTAGCGGTAAGTCCGCTTGGCCGATGGTTCTAGTGGTTTTTGTTGATGAATCAGTTGCCATAATTGCTAACTAAAGCTGCTCCTTTTTAGCTATTGTAGCGTGCTCGACCCAAAAGTCGAATCCCAAGTATCGATAATGATTTGCCGCTCTTGCGGAACTGCCTCATAGGCAATGGTTGCTGGCTGCATTTGCAGTCGCTGATGATTAATGAGATCTTGATAAGAAGCGTAAAGGCTTTTGAATTGAGCCTGTTGTTGCTGACTAATTATATTCTTCTCGAGTAACCAGTCGAGCCAATAATCATTACTGTATATATCAGGCAAGCTTGTACCCTGTTGCGCTGCTTTTAGCACCCAAAATTGCACTAAAAACTCTAAGTCTACTAAGCCGCCAACACCTTGCTTAATATCCCAAACCTGATCGTTACTGCGATCAAGATTGTGTTTCATTTTTTGTCGCATGGCAGCCACTTCTTCAGTTAGATCCGCATTAGAAACCAATAAAGAACTTCTTAAACTCTGATACGCCTGGATTAAACTGGAGTCGCCTGCCACTGCTCGCGCTCGTACCAAAGCTTGTTTTTCCCAAGTCCAAGCCTCATTTTTTTGATACTCACAAAAGGCTCTCAGCTCACTAACCAATAAGCCTGAGCGCCCCGAAGGTCGTAGCCGAGTATCCACTTCATACATGATACCCTGCGCCGTTCGCGCATTCAGATAGTGCACCAAACGCTGCGTCAAACGGGTATAAAATTGTGAAACTTCTATCGACTTTTTACCATTGGTGTAGGCTTGCGGTTCACCCTGATATAAAAACACTAGATCTAGATCCGAATCAAAACCCAGCTCATGCCCACCAAGCTTGCCATAACCAATTACCGCAAAATTACTCGCCATTTCAGGGCTTGCCCCTTCCGGAGTTCCAAACTTTAGCGCCAAATCGCGCCAGGCCAGTTGTAGCAAAGCTTGTAAAATAATTTCGGCAATATCGGTTAGCTGACGAGTAACTTGTTCGATACTAAAGCGTTGACTTAAAAAGCCTGCCGCCACTTTGAATTGACTAGCTACTTTAAAGCGACCAATGGCTAATAACTGCTCTTCGACTTCTTCAGGTTCAATTCGCAATAGTGCCTGTTTGAGTAAATCTTGAAAGTCGGCTTTGGATAATATTTTTCCAAAATTGGAAGGAAATAAGAGCTCGTCCAACAAAGACGGATATTGTTTTAACTGCTCCACCAACCACTTGGAACGGCTGGCTAATTCCACCAGATGTTCTAATAAGGGTGGGTTTTCAGCTAACAATTCAAAATAGGCGGTACGCCGACCAATAGACTGCAAAATGGATAAACAAGCTTCTAACAAAGCTTGCGGCTTAGGGTAGCGAGTTAGGTTCAACAATAAATTCGGTAGTAGTTGATTAAGCCGTTTACGCCCTCTTGCCGCCAGTTTTTCATCCACAAATTGACGCCGAAACTGCTGCAATCGCTCGATCAAAACTGACTCAATCTGTAACTCAGAAAGCTGTTTTTGCTCGTTCTCTGTAAGCTCTAAAGCGAACAATCTTTTAGTGATTAGCTGAACCTTACTATTTTCTTGCGAGCTGGAATTGGGATCATGAAACAAGTCGTTAAAGAAGGTTTCCACCCTTTGCTTATGTGCTTCAAACGCTTGTGCAAACTCAGACCAAGTGTTGAAATCCATCAGCCAAGCAATGATTTGTTGTTCTATTTCATCATCAGGTAAATCTTGAGTTTGCGCATTGGCTCGAAACTGCAATCTATTTTCTAACCTTCTTAAAAATTGGTATGCTTGTTGCAAGGCTTGTGCCTTGTTAGCTGGGATCAGTTGTCGCTGAATTAATTGCTCTAACGACTGCCACCAGTTTTTGGCTTGCAATTCTGGAAATCGTCCGCCGCTGATCAACTGCAAACTCTGCACGATAAATTCTAATTCTCGAATGCCGCCAAAGCCTAGCTTGATATTGTTATGCAAATTGCGATTACGCATCTCGGCGCTAATTTTAAGCTTTAGCTGACGAATCGCTTCAAGCACACTAAAATCGATATAACGTCTAAAACTAAAGGGCTTTATAATCGATTCCAGTTGTTTTTTCGCCGCAAGGTCATCGCACAAGACTTGCGCTTTGATCATGGCAAATCGCTCCCACTCGCGCCCTTGCTCCAAATAATAATCCGCCATTGCATCAAATGATAAAGCCAGCGCACCGCTTTCGCCATAGGGTCTTAGCCGCATGTCTACTCGATGAACAAATCCGTCAGCGTTAGTTTCATGCAGTAACGCCACCAGTTTTTGTCCTAGACGGGTAAAAAATTTGCTGTTTTCTATCGGCGTTCGAGCCAACTGGCTTGTATCGGTTTCGCCCTCGCTCGGGTAACAAAAAATCAGATCCACATCGGAAGAAAAGTTAAGCTCCATACCGCCCAATTTGCCCATTGCTAAAATCGCCAACTGCTGTTTGTTACCCTGAACATCCATCGGCGTTCCATACTGCTGTTGATATTGCTTAAAGCACCAGCGGTAAGCTTGTTGGATCAAGCCAATGGCTAATTGCGATTGCAAACGGGTAATTTGCCGAATGTTGGCGATTTCTTCTAGATCTAAAGCGATACAAATGATTGACCAGAAGTGGCGCAAATGACGCAACTGTTGTTTTAACTCAAACTCTGGCGCGTCAGTATCTATCTCATCAAGCTGCTGCTTAAGTATTGCTGCTAGTGATTCGATATCTTGCTGACGGAGTTGATAAATCTCGGGCAACCAAGCAGGTTTCTTTAGCAGCCATTCATAAGCATAATCGCTGGCCAACAATAACTGTCTGCCTAAACTCGCCAAGCCATCCGCCACTGGCTGCTCAGACTGCTGTTGCCAATCTTCAAACCTTGCCTGTGCTTTCCGCTCTAATAAGCTTGGAATTGATGTTTTGATAATGACTTTGAACTAAAAGTGATTTGCTTGGATTATGGCATAGCTGCGACTAAATCTAAACTCTACAAAATCTTTAATAGTTCTACTAAATCATTGATTCTTTTATGATAATTACAGATGTTTACAAATAATAATTTGTATCTTTTGAGATTTAGTTCTAGGATAAAGTGAAGACAAAAGAAGGAGATCATCATGGGGTTCTTGATATTTTTAGGCATTCTAGCCGCCATCGCTTTTTTCTTTATTGCGATCTACAACAAATTAATCGCATTAAAAGAGCGAGTCGCTAATGCCTGGGCACAGATCGACGTACAACTGCAACGTCGCTATGACCTAATTCCAAACTTAGTGGAAACTGCCAAAGGCTATATGGCGCACGAAAAAGATACCTTGGAAGCGGTTATTAACGCTCGCAACAGTGCGGTTAGTGCAGGACAAGCGGCGGCAGCCGATCCGACCGACCCGGATGCGGTTAAAAACCTCATGGCGGCGGAAGGCCAATTAACAGGAGCCCTGGGACGTTTATTTGCTTTAGCTGAAGCTTATCCGGATCTAAAGGCCAACCAAACCATGGAACAGTTAATGGAAGAGCTAGCGACCACTGAGAATAAAATATCTTTCTCGCGCCAAGCTTATAATGATGCGGTAATGCAATATAACGTTTATCAAGATCAGTTCCCCAACAATCTGGTGGTCAACTTCTTCGGTGGTCATCAAAAAGCGGAAATGTATGAAGTTGATGAGGAAGAAGCGCGCAAGCCAGTTGACGTTTCTTTTGATAATTAATTTGCTTTAGTTTCTAAACTTTATGGATTTTTTCGAGCACCAAGAGGCAGCTCGGCGAAAAACCAAACTATTGGTTTTTTACTTTACAGTTGCCGTTATTTTGATCGTTACAGCGCTTAACCTAGTCGCTTTTTTGGTGCTCTCCGGCGTCTCCAGCACCAGCTCGGTGGCGCAGCCTCCATCGTTAGCTCAATGGCCCAAGCAGCCCGCCTTTGCTTACATCACTTTGGCCACTCTTGGCTTAATTGGATTAGGCAGTCTTTTTCGTTGGTTTCAATTGCGTGGTGGCGGTAAATCACTGGCTCGGATGGTTGGTGCGCGTGAAGTCTTACCCGATACTAATGATCGCCTCGAGCGACGCTTTATTAACGTGGTCGAAGAAATGGCCATCGCTTCTGGAATGCCGGTGCCGACACTGTTTATTATGGATGAAGAAGAAGCCATTAATGCGTTTGTCGCAGGTCAGGAATCTTCTGATACCATCATGGTGGTTACTCGCGGGGCTTTAGAGCAACTCACCCGCCAAGAATTGCAAGGCGTCGTGGCGCACGAGTTTAGCCATATTTTTAATGCCGACATGAAAATTAATGTGCGTCTTATTAGTATCCTTGCTGGCATTCTAATTTTAGGACAAGCAGGATATTTTGTGATGCGCAGCTTGCGCTATGGCAATGTTCGCAGCAGTAATAATAAAGAAGGCGGTGGCTTAATCGCAGTGGTCATCGTTGTCGGTATTTCCATGTATATTATTGGCTCTATCGGTTTATTTTTTGGGCGCTTGATTAAAGCTGCTATCTCACGTCAGCGTGAATTTTTGGCCGATGCTTCTGCAGTGCAATATGCTCGAGATAATCAAGGTTTAGCCGGCGCCTTTATCAAAATTGGCGCTCAATCATCTTTATTGGAAAATCGCTATGCTGAGGAAACCAGCCATATGTGTATCGCTCAGCCAATAAAACTTAACTTCTCAGGACTCGCTACCCATCCACCTTTGCATGAGCGTTTAGACGCCATTATGCCAGAATGGCAAGACTTTCAGCACCAGCAAGAGCGTAAAGCCGAACGTATCCAACAGCGAGAAATCGCTGCAGAAGAACGTCGTCAGGCACAAGAATCCAAGCAAGGTTTTGAAAAATTTGGCGGTACTAATGTGTTAGCAGGCATGGGAGCCTTGATTGATACGGTAGGAAACCCCACTACCTTGCATCTGCACGCCGCCAATGCTCTATTGATGGCCATGCCAGAAGTACTGCGTACCGCAGCGCATAATCATCATGCTTCAAGCCATGCCATGTATTTAGTATTTGCGCTGTTAATTTGCGATGATGATCAGCAAGAAACGCAAGCACTCGACTTGATATCCGATGCCTATGGTGAAGATAGCCGTCAAGCAGTCATCGAGCTTGCAACTTACATCACTAAAGATAAACGCTATTTACGGCTAGCGATTATTGATATTGCTATTCCTAGCCTGCGTCGTCTTTCCAAAACTGAGAGAACGAATTTTTTAAACTTGCTAAAACAGATTATTCACTTGGACAAATCCGTTACTCAATTTGAATACGTACTTTACTCTTTGGTTAGAAAAAGCCTGCAATCAGCTACCGCCAAACAGAGCCGTAAAATCAATCGTTTTAACAAGGTAGAAAAAGAAATCCAATTGATTTTATCAGCCATGGTTGATGCCAGCGGCAATCAAGAAGATAAAAAATCACAACTGTTTAAAAACCTAATGAGCGGTTTTACGAGCAAGGATTTTCCTTTACTGCCTAATCAGTTTGAGGCTGAGTCTTTTCATCTGGCTTTATTAAAACTGAATCAGTTAACGCCTATGTTAAAAAAGCCACTACTCAATGCCTTTGAGGAAGCGATAAAAGACGATGGAGTAATTAATGTTGAAGAAGTTGAGCTATTAAGAGCTGTAGCCGAATGCTTGGATTGCCCGCTGCCACCTTTTGTACAAAATTACAGTCAAGAATTAGCCGAAAAAATTCATCAGCATTAGCAGATTGTAGTGGTTTAAAACTTGAGGTCTAATAATTACTTAAGCTGTTGCTTAAAGACTTGTTCGGCGCTAAGCGGCCTTGAAAAATAATAGCCTTGGATTAAATCGCAACCTAGATTTTTCAAAACCTGAAGTTGCTCATCATTTTCTACCCCTTCGGCGATAACTTCCAGCCCTAACTGATGAGCTAATTCTATGGTAGAGCCCACAATGGTTTGATCTTGCTCGCTCAGCAAGATTTCGTCGATAAAAGACTTATCAATTTTTAATGCCGATACCGGAAAACGCTTTAAATAACCCAAAGAAGCATAGCCGGTGCCATAGTCATCAATCACTAAACTGTATCCCAAGTCGCTCAGCTTGTTCAGCTTGCGCAAGGTTTCATGGGATGATTCAATAAAAACGCTTTCGGTTAGCTCTAGCTCAATTAAACTGGCGTCTAACTGAAAATAATTTGTTGCACGAATAATTTCGGTGACAAAATCAGAGCGCAATAGTTGCTTTGCCGAAACGTTGATAGCAATTTTCTTTATGGCCTCGCCTTGGTTTTGCCATTCCTTGATTTGTTTACAGACGGTATTAATCAACCACTCGCCTAATTTATTGACCAAAGAAAACTCTTCAGCAATCGCCACAAAAATGCTTGGCTCCATAACCTCATTTTGTTCATTAGTCCAACGTACTAGAGCTTCGTAGCCAGAGATCTCTTTTGTTTTTAGGTTCACCTTAGGCTGATAGACCAGACTTAATTGCCCTTTATCAATCGCCCGGCGCAAATCAAGCGCCATTTGATTTTTATTATGAATTTCTTTGGCCAAATTATCGCTGTAGACTTGAAATTGCTCCGTGCCGCGCTCTTTAGCTCGATACATGGCAATATCCGAAGCTCTTAATAACTCCATATAGCCATTACCGTGACGTGGATAGAAAGCAATACCCACACTGCAACCAATGTGAATCTTTTGCTCGTTGATATGGAAAGGTTTATTCAAGGCTCTGATCAAATTATTAGCAAAGTTCTCCACCTGCTCTTCCGAATAACTGCTACTAGGCATGACTAAGAACTCATCACCACCATGCCGGCAAATAAGATCATCGCCGTTAAGTTGAGTCTTAAAACGCTTGCCCACTTCCTTTAGCAACTCATCGCCAATGTTATGCCCGAAAGTATCGTTAACCACTTTAAAAGCATCTAAATCCACAAAGAGTAAAGCTTGCCTTTGGTTTGTGTTATCTTCAATTCTTTGCTCAAAGGCTTGTGCGAAATAAGTGCGGTTAAATAACTGGGTTAATTGATCATAATTTGCTAATTGGTACAGCTTTTGTTCTTTTTCATTCAGACCTTGCTCACGCATATTGCGTTCATAACGAAATAAAATGATTAAAAATACGGTAGTGGTCACCGCGCCAATTCGATTGAACAAATTGAGCAAGTCAAGTTTGTCTTGAGAAAGCCTTTTAGGGAATTCCATACCCAAATATTTAAAAACGTAAAAGGCGATACTGACCATTAATACCAAACCTGCATAAACCCAAACGGAACGATGGGTTAATAAGAGTCCGCTAACCATAACAATGACCATAAACCAAGCATCATTGGGGTTGTCAAAGCCTCCTAACTCCAGATTCGCAGCAATAATAATGGAAAAAAACAGCGTTAAGACTATATGCGCTACGGATTCACTTTTTTGATAACGGCGCAATAGCCATAAGCAAAAGATCCCAATCAGGATACTGCTCAGCAGCACCAAGGTAGTGGGATACATCTCTAAGAAAAAATAGATAACCGCGAAACTAGCGGAAAAAAACAAACCACCCAAGATAAATAGAAAAACCACCTGTACCTGCAAGATCCTAGACGCAGGAAATTCATCAGTGCTCATGTTACAACGAGAGACTGTTAAAATTTTATCTAACGCTTTGGTGATTAATGCTTTAATGCTTGCCTCACTTGTTTAATCCTTTAATATTCTCTAATTCCTTTCTATTATCTTATGGCATACTCTAATTCCAATAGGGGTTTTGAGTAAATGCTTCAGTTCTCAACTCTAATAAGGTTTGCAAAATTTCACTTTCCGTTTCTTCTAATCGTGGATCTCGGGTTTCATGCTCCATTAAAACCTTTCGAATGTACTCTAGCTGCTTAAAAAGCTCAATATTCGCCACTAGATCCACCCAGTTCTGACGAAAACTAACCCGTTTTTTGCTGTCAAAAAGGCTACCAAAAAAGAGTCCAATATCGAGCGTTCGATACAGTTTAGGCAGATAACTTAAATAATCTTTCTCCTGCAATTCTTCTTTAATTTTCAAATGACGGGTGACATCGACCATCTGGTGTTGCAACTGTTTAATCGCAAAAGGGAAAATTTCTTTTTGCAATCTTTGTTTCGCGGAGTCCTTTAATTCGATAGTCCACTCTTTAAGATAGAGCCAGCGACTAAAGTGCAATAGTTTTAAGTTGTAATTAGGGCTGCTTAGGTACTGTATGAAATTTTGTCCTTCTAATTCAAACTTACGTCTAAGCTCATTTTCATGCTCAGCCAAAGCATCATAGCCAAAGCCATAAAGCTTGGCATTTTCTAACCAATTCAGCTGTAGTGCGTATTGCTGTACTTTACTAAAGTTTTGCGTGACCTCTATCCAGTCTGCTCGTACTTCCGACAAAGAGTGGCGCGGGATCAAAGGAGCAAAGACTGAGTACAAATGCTGCATGTAAAGTAAAGCTCGGTTGAGCTGCAAAAAATACTCAATTCTAAGCTCACGCTTGATCAGCTTTATGTAATGTTGCCAATGGGCTAAACCGTAATGGGCAATGGTTTCAAAAGAGCCTTCGGCAGGCGACTTAGCGGTAAGTGGCACCACGTCCAACCGGCGCAAATAAACCTGATGCTCAGAACTTAGACGGTAACCACGCTCAGCTTTGCTTTCGGCGGATAACACCAGTGAAAAATTGTCCACCAGCTGTTGTCCCAATGAAAAAATGGCTCCAGCTTCACCAGATTTTAGTTCCAACTCCAGTTCGCATATCGGGCTTTTATGACCTCGATGGGAAATTTCACCCGTATCTAACGCCACCTCGATTTCAGAATCTTGGTATTGAATCATGGCTGCTTGACGCTCAAAGTCGGTACGGAATAGAGCGCGCAAAGCACCGTCTTCTTCCTGCGCCTCTTCAAGCAATATTTGCAGATAAGGATCTTCCACTACTGCCAAGTCGAGGTTAGCGTTAGGGATTTGAGTTTCAGATTCGTTTCTTTGATAAAGGCCGCCGACTACTCGACCTTCGGATTTGACCGATTGAACGTAGTTTTCACCATCACGACGCACCCGCAAGCCAATTTTTAGCTCGCGTAGCTTATGGCTTTCCGTATCATAATAAGTGTTGACGAGCTCGCTTGTTTGCCATTCAATGGTTTGCCCCAACTCCTGGCTAAGCCATTGTTTTATTTGATTAATTTTCTCTGGCTGGGCAGCGAGTTTCATTTCTAATTCGATTGGCATTTTTGATTAATGTCACTCACATCGACCACATCTCTTGGCAGTTTACCTTGCAAATCAAGATGTTACCACTTTAATTATCAGTAGCCTTAAACCTCGACTGCGGCTAAAATAAGTCAGTTTTAAGGCTTGCCTTGCTAAGCCGCTTTTTCAATATGACTAATTTGGGGACACTATGGCTAATTCGATACTCGATATGTTTGCCTCCTCGCCAATCCGACCGATGCAGGATCACATGGCGAAAGCAAACGAGTGCGCATTTCTTTTAAAAGACTTTTTCACCGCACTACTGAAACAAGACTGGCAATCGGCAGAAATTAGCAAGGAAGCAATTCGTAAGCTGGAAAACGAAGCCGACGATTTAAAGCATGAACTCAGAACCCACCTGCCCAAAGGCTTGTTTTTACCAGTAGCCCGTACGGATTTATTGGCGTTATTAAGTAAGCAAGACAAAATTGCTAACATTGCTCGCGACATCGCAGGGCTAGCATTTGCTCGTAAAATGGAATTTCCTACCAATGTACATCAACCGCTAATGGAGCTGGTTAATCGCTGTCTGGACGCTTCTAAACAAGCATTCAAAGCCATTAGCGAGCTGGATGAGCTGCTAGCAACGGGCTTTAGAGGACGAGAAGCAAGCTTAGTTTCGGACATGATTGATAAACTCGATGAAATCGAAAACGATACTGATGATTTGCAAAGAAAAGTTCTAAACCTAATTTTCGAGCAAGAAGATGATTTACCGCCGGTAAAAGTTATCTTTATGTATCAAGTAGTTAAACAAGTTGGCGATCTAGCAGACTGCGCACAGCAAGTCGGCTCTCGTCTTGAAATGACGATAGCGCGCTAAGGGGGCCAGTATGGAATTTTTAATTCAAAACGCTGATACCATTATCTGGATCGCGGTTGCATTCGGTTTTTTAATGGCGTTTGGTATTGGTGCGAATGACGTAGCCAATGCGATGGGCACCTCGGTTGGTGCTAAGGCGCTAACCTTAAAGCAAGCGATTATCGTGGCTGCCATTTTCGAGTTTGCTGGCGCCTACCTAGCCGGTGGCGAAGTCACCAAAACGGTACGCAAAGGCATTATCGATCCGGACTTTTTCGCAGGAACTCCTGAGCTGATGGTTTATGGCATGATGGCAGCGCTGTTGGCCGCTGGTATCTGGCTATTAATTGCTTCGCGGATGGGCTGGCCAGTATCGACCACCCACTCTATCGTTGGCGCCATCGTCGGTTTCGCCGCCGTAGGGGTTAGTTACGAAGCGGTTAGTTGGGGCAAAGTTGGCTCGATTGTCGGTAGCTGGGTAGTGACTCCTATGCTTGCAGGTGTGATCTCCTTTATTTTGGTCATGAGCGTACAAAAGCTGATCCTCAACACGTCCGAACCTTTTAAAAATGCCAAGCGTTATGTGCCCTTTTATATGTTCCTAGCCGGCTTTGTAATTTCGCTGGTTACCATCATGAAAGGTCTTAAGCATTTGTTTAAAGACGAAGGGATTACCTTATCCATGCTGGAAACCTACGGCTACGCAGCTTTAGTCGGGATTATTATTGCCGTTATTGGCGCCGCGGTGATCAGCCGTATTAAAGTCGATAAGAAGGAAGACAAGGATTATCACTTTGCTTCGGTGGAAAAGGTTTTTGCCGTCTTGATGATCGTTACCGCTTGTGGCATGGCCTTTGCCCACGGCTCGAATGACGTAGCCAACGCTATTGGTCCCTTGGCGGCAGTGGTGAGCATTATCCAAAACGAAGGCGAAATCATGAGCAAGTCTGGGGTTCCAAACTATGTTCTATTGATTGGTGCGATTGGTATTGTGATCGGCCTGATTGTTTTAGGCAGTCGCGTAATGAAAACCATTGGCACTAAAATCACTCACCTAACGCCAAGTCGTGGCTTTGCCGCCGAGCTTGCTGCCGCTTCGACCGTGATCATCGCATCCGGAGCTGGCCTGCCGATTTCCACCACTCAGACCCTAGTTGGTGCGGTCTTAGGGGTTGGTATGGCACGCGGTATCGCCGCGCTTAACTTGGGCGTGGTTAGAAACATTTTCGTCTCTTGGGTGGTCACGCTACCAGCCGGTGCCTTCTTGTCGATAGTATTCTTCTACATTTTCAAAGCACTTTTTAGCTAGTGCTTTGTTAAGATTTCCGCAAGAGAATTAGTCTCTTGTGGAAAATGACGAGTATTGAATCGTCAACTGGTTCAAAAAGGTGGTCAGTCAAGCTTGACCACCTCTTCCACACACCAGTCCCCTGCTCTATAATCGAGCCTTTATTTTCATTAGCAGCGCCAGCACACCTGATTAGCTCTAAAAGGACGATAGCAAGGCTAACGTACCCTAAAGCTGGCCAAGCCAAGGAATTTTTATGTCAAGATTGATATCCATGATCTGTCTAGCGATAGGTCTTAACTTCGGTTTTACTCCGGCAGTTGGAGCTGCAGAATCGTACGTTTCCGATGAAATCGGCGTTACCTTACGCAGCGGCCCGACCAATCGTTATCGAGTGATTGGTAGTTTACGCGCCGGCACCTCCATTACCGTATTACAAAACGACGCAACCAATAAATCCAGTCAAGTCCGAACCAAAGACGGCAAAACTACAGGCTGGATCAAAAGCGAATACGTCAGTAGTAAAGAAACGGTGCTTTCCCAATATCAAGGGTTGCAAAACGAAACCAATCAACTCAAACAACAGCTACAAAACTTTGAGCAACAACTCAGCGATAAAAAGACTATCGTCGAGCAAAACGAAGAACTACAATTGAAAGTTTCGGAGCTGGAAAATCAAGTGGATCAACTAAGCCAACAAGCTGATCTCCAAAAATCTCGCTTCCGAAAAGATGTCTTTTATGCCGGCGCGCTAACCGTTTTAGTCAGCATGTTTATTGCCTGGCTTATTACGCGCACCGCCTATGGCCGCCGTCAGCGCTCTGGCTGGCGTTAATTTTTTACTTTTTTGTTAAGAGTCCCGAACAATGTTTAAAGCTAGTCAAATTCTTGCTCAAGCTCCGCTAGATCTTGAGCAGTGGCAACAGGTCATCACTAACAACTACCAAGTGGATGAGTCGGCTTATCTTGAAGAGCTACTTGAACTTGCCACCCCCGATCAAGGCACCATCAATACCATTACCAAACAGGCATCGCAACTGGTGGAAGAAATTCGTGGCAGTGGCAAATCCAAAGAAGGGGTTGAAGCCTTTTTACAACAATACAGCTTGAGCACCAAAGAAGGTGTGATCTTAATGTGTTTGGCCGAGGCCTTACTACGGATCCCGGACTCGAAAGTAGCTAACTCCTTGATCCGCGACAAACTCAGCGAAGCCGACTGGAAAAAACACGCCGGCGAGAGCGAGTCGATGTTGGTAAACGCTTCGACTTGGGGCTTGATGTTAACCGGTAAAATCGTTGATGTGGATCAAGATGGCGATGGTAAGCCCGATACCATGCTGGGTGGATTGGTTTCAAAATTTGGCGAGCCGGTGATTCGTAACGCCATGAACCAAGCAATGAAAATCATGGGGCGACAATTCGTGTTAGGTCGTAACATCGAAGAAGCCATGCAACGCGGCCAAAAAAGCGTTGAAAAAGGTTATACCCATTCCTTCGATATGTTGGGTGAAGCGGCTTTTACGGCCGATGATGCACGTAAATATTTTGAAGCCTACTCCAAAGCCATTAACGAAATTGGCTCAGCTAAAACCCAAGATGGTCAGTTAGCGCCAAGCATTTCGATCAAGTTGTCGGCCTTGCACCCGCGCTACGAAGTGGCACAAAAAGATCGCGTATTGACGGAAATGGTGAGCGTGGTCAAAACCTTAGCAAAACAAGCCCGCGAACTAGACGTCGCCATTACAATCGATGCTGAAGAAGCGGATCGTTTGGAACTATCTTTAGACATTTTCGAAGCGGTCTTCGATTCGGATATTTGCCGTGGTTGGGATGGCTTTGGCATGGTAGTTCAGGCCTACTCTAAACGCGCCTTGCCGGTATTAGGCTGGCTTGATGCGCTTTCGAAAAAGCATCAGCGCCGGATTCCGTTGCGTCTGGTTAAAGGCGCCTACTGGGATTCTGAAATCAAATGGTCACAACAAGCTGGCCTTGCAAGCTATCCAGTTTTTACTCGCAAAGCCGCCACCGACGTTTCTTATTTAGCCTGCGCTAAATTTATCTTAAATACCGAATCAAGTTTTTATCCGCAATTTGCCACTCATAATGCGCAAACGGTTTTTAGCATTATGCAAATGGCGGGTGAGCGCCGCGACTTTGAATTCCAACGTTTACACGGCATGGGCGAAGTCCTCTACGATCTAATTTTAAAGCAATATCCAGGCTTACGCTGCCGTATTTATGCTCCCGTGGGTAACCATAAAGACTTATTACCTTACCTCGTTCGACGCCTACTGGAAAATGGCGCCAACACTTCGTTCGTTCACCAGCTGGTGGATAAAAACACGCCTGTGATTGATTTAGTCGAGCATCCTTCAATTGTGCT
This sequence comes from Kangiella sp. TOML190, assembly GCF_023706045.1. Taxonomy (NCBI): domain Bacteria; kingdom Pseudomonadati; phylum Pseudomonadota; class Gammaproteobacteria; order Kangiellales; family Kangiellaceae; genus Kangiella; species Kangiella sp. TOML190. Next base: position 1,270,985 of record NZ_BQYL01000001.1, on the reverse strand, counting down.
TAAAGCCTATCCAACGTTGCATAATAATCGCATTCCTCTGCCGCCAGAAATTTACGCTCAGGAAGGTGTTCGTCCCCGCCTAAATTCGGCTGGAACCAACTTGCATATCAATAGCGAAATTGAACCTTTTATGCAAAAAGTAGCGAGCCATTTGAATGAACAATGGCATGCCAAGCCGATTATCAATGGCAAAGAACTTAGCAGCACACAAGAAAATATTTACTGTCCTTATGATCAGAGCCATCAAATTGGCACTAAGCATAAAGCCGATGAAAAACAAGCGCTTGAGGCACTAGCCGTCGCACAGAAAAGCTTTATCGCTTGGGACATGACACCGGCGGAAAAACGGGCCGAAGTTCTTGATACCATTGCCGATTTATTCGAGCAGCATAAACATGAGTTGATTGCCTTATGTAGCCGCGATGGTGGAAAAACCATGCAAGATAGCATCGATGAAGTTCGTGAAGCGGTAGATTTTTGTCGCTATTATGCTAATCGTGCGCGGCAAGATTTCGCGCAAGAAACTTCACTGCCAGGCCCTACGGGTGAATCCAACGATTTGTATTTACAAGGCCGTGGCGTTTTCGCCTGTATCAGCCCTTGGAATTTCCCGCTAGCGATTTTCACCGGCCAAGTGGTAGCAGCGCTGGTGGCGGGCAACACAGTATTAGCAAAACCTGCCGATCAAACCACGCTAGTGGCTTATCGGGCGATTCAACTGATGCATCAAGCAGGAATTCCTAAAGGGGTATTACAATTTGTGCCTTGTCGCGGCTCGACTTTTGGTAAAACCGTATTATCCGATCCTCGTATTGCTGGAGTTGCCTTTACCGGTTCCACCGATACTGCTCATACCATCAATCGCACCCTAGCGGCGCGTGATAGCGTGATAGCGCCGTTAATCGCCGAAACCGGTGGTCAAAACGCCATGATCGTGGATAGTTCGGCACTGCCTGAGCAGGTGATCGAAGATGTGATTCATTCAGCCTTTACCAGCGCCGGTCAACGCTGTTCAGCTTTGCGCCTGCTATATGTGCAAGAAGATATTGCACCCCGCATTATCGAGGTGCTATCAGGCGCTATGCAGGAACTCAAAATTGGCGACCCCACCAAGCTAAAAACCGATCTGGGGCCAGTTATTGACCAAGCAGCTAAGGAAGAGTTACTGTCTCATGTACAGGAACTTAAAGCCGCGGGCAAATTGATTGCCGAAACGCCAATGCCTAGCGACCTAGCGGATGGACACTTTATTGCGCCGACGGCCTTTAAAATCGGCTCCATTAATGATCTAACGCAAGAATGGTTTGGGCCAGTTTTGCACCTAGTCACATACAAAGCCAAAGAATTGGATAAGGTTATTGCGCAGATCAATAACTATGGCTACGGCCTGACTCTGGGCATTCATTCGCGCAATGAGAAAACCGCAACTTACATTGATAAGCGCGTTCGAGTCGGCAACGTTTATATCAACCGTAACATGATTGGAGCTACTGTTGGAGTGCAACCCTTTGGTGGTCAAGGGCTTTCCGGCACAGGGCCAAAAGCTGGTGGTCCACACTATTTGCACCGCTTCGCGACCGAACATACTCGCACCAATAACACCGCGGCTATTGGTGGTAACGCCACCTTGCTATCCTTAGGTGATGACCAATAGGCTTAAGCTAAACTAAAACAAGGCGTTAGTGGTTTCACTAGCGCCTTGTTTATAGAATAGCTTTTCTTACGCGGCGTTTTACCTTAAAAAAACTATGGCCACTATTTCTGAACATTTTATTCAGCACATCTCTGAGCAAGGTTTAGCTACTGATGAGCTAGCAGCCTTTATTGATTATTGCCAACAACCTTTACGCCGCAGTATTCGCTTAAACAGCCTGATTTCTAATGACCAAACAACATTAGAGCCTTGGCTAGAAGCTGGCTTTCAATTCGAGCCGATCCCGTGGGCAGCCAATGCTTATTGGTTTGACCAAACAGTAAAATCGTTACCTGCTGGACTTGGCAATTACATAGCTCACCAACAAGGTCAGTTTTATATTCAAGAAGCCAGTTCGATGCTGCCCGTTAGCGCTTTATTTGCCGCCTGCCCTAATCCTAAAATAGTTTTGGACATGGCCGCCGCACCCGGTTCAAAAACCACCCAACTGGCGGCAATGATGAATAATCAAGGTCTAATTGTTGCTAACGAATTATCATCCTCGCGACTAAAAGGTTTGTTTTCGAATATACAGCGCTGTGGTGTTAGTAACGTTTGTTTGACCCATGCCGATGGACAAGTGTTTGGCAACAAGACTCCCGAAACCTTTGATGCTATTTTGCTGGACGCGCCCTGTGGTGGCGAAGGCACTGTCCGAAAAGATCCCGAGGCTTTAAAAGATTGGGATCTCAACTCCGTTATTGCCATGTCACAATTACAAAAAGCACTGATTAGCTCAGCTTTTATGGCGCTAAAACCTGGCGGCACTTTAGTTTATTCCACCTGCACCTTATCCAAAGAGGAAAACCAACAGGTGTGCCAACACTTACTGGATAGCTATCCTGAGCAAGTCAGCGTATTTTCGCTAGCTAGCTTGTTTGATGGCGCCCACAAAGCGCTCACGGAAGAAGGTTATCTGCATATATTTCCACAAATATTTGATAGCGAAGGTTTTTTTGTCGCTTGCTTTAAAAAATCCGGTACAACCAACTCTGATCCTGAGACGCAATTACCAACTCAAGCACAGTTGCGTTTCCCGTTTAGCAAGATTGATAACCAAAATCTGCAGAATTTTACGGCTTATGCCGAACACTTTGCTTGGGATATTTCTCAACTGGCTGATAATTTATGGCAACGAAAAAATGAAATCTGGTACTTCCCCAATGGTATTGACAATCTAATTGGCAAGATCAAAATGGATCGGATGGGGGTTAAGCTGGCTGAAGCTCATAAAAAAGGCTTTCAGTTAGAACACCAAGCAGCTATAGCATTTGGCCAAGATTTTCGTGCCAACCGACTTGGACTAACCGCATCAGAAACCCGCTCTTTTTACCAAGGGAGGGATATTTTTCCCGAAACTGCTACTGATAACTTATCTTCAGAAATCTTGCTAACTTACCAAAGTGCACCAATTGGGCTCGGTAAAAAGGTCAATAATCGAATAAAAAATAAATTACCACGCGATTTAGTACGAGATGCCAGCTTTGCTCGCCTAGACTGACTGTAAAATAGTGTAAAATTATCTGTCAGAATGACAGAATTTGTCAATTCCAACAGTAATTTCAATAAGTTAGCGCACTTTCACTATTTAACTTCACAACCATATTGTTAATTAAGTCACATTCCATATAGGGAAAGCATAAATAACCCATTGTTTTTATTGGCATTATCCCTTGCCAAGCTCTTATGTAAGTTTTCCTGACTGTTTGATTTTTGTATTTTTTTTGCTAATTTTAATGCCGTAGCTTCAATCTTAAATGGAATAAAAAAGTTTGAGCTGCACCTGGTGGTGAAAAAGGACGCTTATCTCTAAAACCCTTTGTTATTTAGATTTAGGCTTTTCTAGATGAAACGTCTGGCTTAGTCAGAATTCTTTATTGAATCCTACTAGTCGGGCATAAATGGAAATTGATCATCCCGTTAGGAGGATACTATGAAAATTTTAACTGGTCTAACTGCCGTCGCAGTTCTAGCGACAGCATCTTTCGCAGCTGATGCAGGTTACCGTAGTAGTGGCAAATTAATCGTTGATAACGATTCAAGAAATGCTACTGCTGTTGGTGGCGAATTAGTCGCAGAAAGTGCCTACGACAACGTATTCGGCTCTGGTGGTTCTTACCTGTATATGGCTGGCTATAGAGCAAATGCCGGTTCTGTTGTGGTAAATGGCTGTCCATGCCGTAAAAAAACCATCTTAAAAAATAAAAGCCGCAACGCTATGGCACTTGGTGCAGCTAACGCGGGTTCTATTGTTTTAAACACTGGTTATTAATAAACGGATTTGTTAGGTAAACAAGGAGAAAATTATGAAGTTAATTACAAGTTTAGCAGTTATCTCAACGTTAGCAGTTGCTAGCTTTGCAGCCGATGCAGGTCATCGCGGTGGCGGTAAGCTAATCGTACACAACGATTCAAAGGATGCTACTGCTGTTGGTGGTGAATTAGTCGCTGCCGAAGGTTCTTACGACTGGTTTGGAGGTAGCATGTCTTACCTACAAATGGCTGGTTATAGAGCTAATGCCGGTTCTGTTGTGGTAAATGGTTGCCCATGCCGCAAGAAAACCATTTTGAAAAACAAAAGCCGTAACGCTTTAGCCATCGGAGCAGCTAACGCTGGTTCTATTGTGCTAAACGCGCACAGCTACTAGGAAATAGTATCAGCTACCGATTCCCGGTAGCTGATATTCACTGGTCACTACCAGAGCATGAAAACAGACAGGAGGTTTAACATGGCTAATCAAAATCACTTTCCTCTTTATGGACGAAGAACTGTTAAGACGACTTTGAGGTCGTTAGGTCTGCTGGCTGCTTTTCATGCATTTTTATTTATTGCACCTGCAGCACAAGCGGGTCCAGAAAGATACAAACCTAAAAGTTACAACCAACCATCGGTAAAATTTTACGGACGCTATGGTGCGGATCTGGTCAACTGGAAGTACATTCGAGCTGACATTATCGGCCAAGTTAAAAAGGCCATGCGTGAAGGGCGCGATGTGTTAGGTGAACTCGACGATTATATAGTTACCAACGCCAGCGGCAGTGTATTTGTTTTGCCTGGTGTTGATGCTGACGAATTAACGATTATTAATGATGCCTCAGGCAACCCAATAGCAATCAGACGATAAGTTATTGGTAAATCTGGATATAGTGAAAATATTATGGAATCAATTGTAAAAAAAGGACTTTTGTGTGTTGCCACTGCGGCGCTCATTAACGGTTGTTCTTATCAAAAAAGCTCTAGCCGGTTTTCCGAAAAACTCGAATTTCCCAAAGCCACTAAAACGGCTCTGACCGATCATATTGGTTGCTTTGGTGATATGCTTAGCGAATACCGCTTTGCTTCTGGTAACGGAAAAATTGACCCCTTACGCATTGCTGTTGTTTCGGTACGCGATAAAACGGCTATCTCTACGGTGCAATACCCTAACAGTGAAATCCCTAACGACTTCACTGAAATGGCTCTAAGTGTCGCAGCGAAAATAGGCGGTCCAGTGCGCTTAGTCCATATCCCAAAAGAAGAAGAAGTGGTTATTTCTTACCAATATGGCGCAACTCCAGGCAAGAAGACCCCATTTTTTAACAATTATGCAGCGAGCCACTATCGCGCCGACACCATTCAAATTTATGGTGCCTTAACCGAGTACGATCGTTTCATCAAAAATAAAAGACGCACCCGCGACGCTTCCTTTGAAGTGGGCGGCGGCTCTGGTGAAACCGAGCTTGAGTATAATAATTCCAGTGATAAAAATACCGCGCGTATGACCATGGATTTTTATACGGCGCATGGTTTTGTCGGCGATATTGTTAACCATAGTAGCGCCACCAATACCATTGATCTGTACCAACAAGGTTATGATCAAAGCTTTGGTATTAGCGTTGATGGTAATTCTCTAGGCTATGCTATCTCGCACTCTATCGTTGATGCACGTCATAAGGCACTAAGACTATTAGTCGAGTGGGGACTCATTGAAACTCTAGGCAAGTATGAATATGTGCCTTACTGGAAGTGCCTACCTAGCTCTAATAACCAACAATTTACTAAGTTTAAAGACTTTGTTGGTGGCGGTGATGTGATTAATTTTACCGACTTACAATTTCAAGAAGATCCAACTGAAGCTCCAGTGGTTCGCAACGATAAAACCCTTTATGACAAAAGGGATCGCGATCTAATGATGGCGGTTAAAGCTAATTTCGAATATGCGGAATATGTCGAAGATAAGACACGACAACATGTTAGAAGACCGATCGATAACAACCCTGTGACGCTCACTAACCAGCAAACTGGCAAGCAGTTCCAAGTGCAATTCCCAAGCAAAAGACAATTGGTGGAAGGGCTTGGCAAATTATTCCAAAAGAACGTCGCTTACTATCACAATATGAATGATCGAGCGGTTCTAGATGATTTATACGGAAAATTTGTACAAAACGGAGTGCTAGATTCTAGCGATGACATCTACGGTTCGAACATGTATTTAGCTCTGTGGCTGCATGCTCCGGTGCGAAAAAATGCGCGCTGGGCTTATTAACCTAATCTATTAGCTAGCAAAATTAGCGGTTAATATCAGTTAACGAGGGGAGCTTATAAAGCTCCCCTTTATATTTCACCAATAGCTCATTTTCAAGAATATCTTCCACCCTAATGCCATTAGGTAAAGCGTCTCCAATGCTCAAACCTTTACCATTTAACATCACAAAACGATCCTTAGCCTTATCCGCATAAACGTGCGCGCTGTATTTAATTGAAGGCAATTGGCTAAAGTCATGCTGTAACTCGGACTCAGCTACAGGTTTGCTAACACCCGCTGTTGAAGCCGCAGGGGCTTTATCTTCACTTTCTGATATTACCGTTTTAGCGCTGGTCTTGAGCGGTGTCTGTGATTGCACTTCCACTTTTTTAAGAATCGTTTTTTGTAACACCAATGGCTCTTCTTTAATGGCAATCTCAGCAGTCGGCTCCAGCGGACTAGCAAGATCTTTGGTTTTCTTTTGGCTGCCAGAATCCGCGCTTAATTCTGCTACTGGTTTAGTAGCTACGTCTTGGGGTTCATCCGATACTTTTTGAGAAATCTCACGCTTAAGATCCGATTTTATAAGCAGAAAGTAACTGAGCAGAGCAACCGCCACTAGCAAAAAACAGATAAGCAGTATCAGCAACCGTTTATTGAAGGCCGGCTCCTCATCCAACTCCGCAGCATAATGTTGACTGGCGAGGTCGGGCACCGGCTTGTCGCTATCGGTATCTTTCTTTTTGAGTGCATCTAAAATATAAGACATAACTAATTGCTGCCCAATACCATTTAACCACCAACCTTTAATTTTGGTATTTCCGGCGAGACTTGGTTATTCAGTAAAATCACCGTATGTTTTCCAACGACACCGTCCGCGACTAACCCGGCGGTCTTTTGAAAACCTTCTACCCAGCTTTTAACCTCTTGGTTATAACGACTTGCTGCTATCGCATTGCCATCGACCTGCCGTATTGAATCGAGCAACCAGCTAATATGAGGGCCTCTTTCACCAAGCTTGATTGCTTCTCTCATGCCTAGGGGCTTTTTCCAGAACAACCGATACTCTCCAGTCCAAATGGGATTAAGCTTACTTTTGTTAGTTTCCACTTTATTATTACCAAATTGTAAGCTCACCTTATCTCCGTCAAGACTTACCAATAAGCCCCAGTAGAAACCATCCGTAGCCGATTGAAATTTAAGGTTTACTGGACGATTCAGCTGCTCAACGAAGGCCCAATCTGCTACTCCGTTGTCACACTCCAAACTGTACTGCCTAGCAAATTCGCACGCTTGCGCAGATTGAAAGGGCAAATACTCCAGCCCCCATAGCGCAAAAAGGTTTTGAGCCGCTAAATCACCCTGCCTATCCCAACTTTGTTTGCCCCAAAACTGCTCAGCTAGGGGTTGCGAATCCTTTTCCAAGGAAGCTTTGGCTAAAGCCTGCTGGGTCGAAACCAATTGCTGCTCTAGCTTTAGTCGTTGGCGCTCTTGTTCCATGACAAACTTATCACGTTCATCGGCTTGAGTTTGTTGGTAATCTTGAAAAAGATACCAACCTAAAGTGATTAACAATGCCAAAGCGACGGCTGAAGCAAGCAGCTTCCAATAACCAACAGAGGAGGAAGTTTCTTTTTCCAATTGCGGTTTGTTATTTTTGCCCAATACCTCATTAACTGCTTTGTTAACTATCTTATCCTTGACTCGATGTTGATGCTCTGCAAAAGCTCCGAGCATGGCTCTATCACTAATCACATTAATCAGTCGCGGCACTCCTTGGCTCGACTTATGGATTTGACCAATGGCCTTCTTAGTAAAGATAGGTCTTGTCACACCAGCAATTTTCAAGCGGTGCTCGATATAAGCTTTAGTTTCGGCCAACGACAAAGGGCGTAGATGATAACGAGCGGTGATCCTTTGTGCGAGTTGACGCAGCTCCTTTTTGGCCAGCAACTCTTGTAATTCCGGCTGACCAATTAAAATAATCTGCAGCAGTTTCTTTTTATTAGTTTCTAGGTTAGTTAATAAACGGATTTGCTCTAAAACATCGACGCTTAAATTTTGCGCCTCATCAATCATCAAAACCGTATTAAGTCCCTTCTCTTCAGACTGCAAAAGATAATTGCTTAACAAATCCGTAAAAGCCTTTAAACTTTTCTCACCTTTATCATAGCTAATGCCAAGCTCATCGCACATGGTCGCCATCAGCTCAACCGAGTTTAGCTTAGGGTTGAGAATATAGGCTAAACGAACATTGTCAGGAAGCTGCTCAAGCAAACAACGACAAACAGTAGTTTTTCCAGTGCCTACCTCTCCTGTCAATAAAACGAAACCACCGCCCTCGCCTATTCCATACAGCAGGTGCGCCAAGGCATCCCGATGACGTTCGCTCATAAATAGATAGCGTGGATCGGGTGAAATGGTAAATGGCGTTTCTTTTAGACCAAAAAAATCGTTGTACATTAGGCTTAAATTCTGTTTTTCTATGCCTATTATGGTTTATCTTATTCACAAGTGCAAAAGCCATAATAGAGTAAGCATAAGTTTGTCATTTAATTTAACCAAAGTATGAAAATATATTTAGTTGGCGGCGCGGTTCGAGACGCTTTATTAGGCCTTGAAGTTAAAGATAGAGATTTTCTGGTAGTTGGCGCAACGCCAAAAGCCATGCTTGACGCTGGCTTTAAAGAAGTGGGGCAAGACTTTCCGGTATTTTTACATCCGAACACTTTCGAAGAATATGCCTTGGCTCGAACTGAGCGTAAATCCGGCAAAGGCTACAAAGGGTTTAGTGTGGACTTCTCCTCTGATATTAGCATCGAGCAAGATCTGATCCGCCGAGATTTAACCATCAACGCAATAGCACAAGCCGATGATGGCAGTCTTATCGATCCCTATGGCGGGCAAAATGATCTCGATAACAAACTGCTCCGCCATATATCGCCAGCCTTTGCCGAAGACCCTTTACGAGTCTTGCGCGTGGCGCGCTTTGCTGCCCGTTTTCATCATCTAGGTTTTACCATTGCCGACGAAACTTTAGCGTTAATGACACAACTGTCAAAAACCGAAGTCTCGGAGCTTACTGCCGAGCGGGCATGGCAAGAAACGTACAGAGCACTCTTAACTGATTCGCCGTGGATCTATTTTGAAGTATTGCGCCAATGCGGTGCTTTAAAGCTATTAATTCCTGAACTAGACAAGCTTTGGGGCATCCCCAACCCCGAAAAGTGGCACCCTGAAATTGATACCGGTGTGCATACCATGATGGTGCTCGAACAAGCCGCTAAAAAAACTCAAGACCCAGTGGTGCGATTTGCGGCCTTGTTTCATGACCTAGGTAAAGGTGAAACACCTGTCGAACAATGGCCACACCATAAAGGCCATGAAGGCGCTGGCGTAGCCGTCATTAACAATGCCTGTCGCCGCCTCAAAACGCCAAAAGAATACCAAGAATTAGCAGTCCAAGTTTCCCGTTATCATTTGCACTGCCATAAGATGTTTGAACTTCGACCTAATACTATTTTAAAAGTGTTAAAAGGCCTTAAAGCCTATCGTAACCCTGACTTTCTTAAACAATTTATTACCGCCTGCGAAGCGGATTTCAATGGACGCTTACACAACGAAGACAAGCCTTATCCGCAAGGTGAATATTTATGGCAATGTTATGGAATATCTAAAGACGTGGATACGCAGGCTTTAATTGAAGAAGGCTATGAAGGCAAAAAGCTTGGCGAAGCGATTGATCGCCAACGATTACTGGCGATCAAGCAATTGATTAAAAACTAACTTCCGCAACTATGCCCTTCAAAAATGCCACCCACTTGCTTGATTAGGTGTTGCGAAACTTCATTATCATTACCAATAGTTCCCCGACTCAATGATACATAAGGGTTGTTCTTTTTAGCAATCAATAATCTTTTTAGCTTTTCCCCTCTATAGGACTGTTTTAATATTTTTTCTTGAAAAGTTAAGGTGTCCTTTTTACTGTCAGTTGAACCTTCAATTTTGCCATAAACAATAAAAGGGCTAGGGCTAATAAATCCGGAAGGTCCAACCCCTACATTCAACAATTCAATATTCTCGCCAGTTTCCAGTTCAATATTAATAATCCCATCTTCTAAAACACCAATAGGCTCCCAGTCACGAAGAGGTTTTAATGATAAGTCAATGTTATAAAACTCTGGAATACCAAAGTATAGTCGCTCTCCAAAACCACTAAAGCGTCCCAAGTAGAAACTATCGTCGATAATCACCGCTGTGTTGTTAAAGCATAAATCTCGCAGACCAAAACTTGTAGAAGCCATTTCTATTGGCTCAAGTGTTTTTTCGGCTTTAGGAAAAACATCTAAGCGCAATTCTTCGGACTTTGAAGCAAAGATAATCTTAGAAGATGGCCTGCGACGAACAATATTGATATCATGACGTACTAACTGGGCATTATTCTTATGTACAAAATCCACAGTTATTTTTTCTGAACTAGGCATTCTAATTTCTAAGTCCCACTCTCCGCCAGGTAATAAGCGATACTCTTTATTAGAGTGTACTTCACTCATAACCCCTTGCTGCATCTTAAACTTTGCTAATTCCTTAACGCTATTACTTTTTAGATTGACGTGGCTCAATACCGCCTCTATATAAATAACTTCACTTTCATTAGCATTTGCTTTGACAAAAAAAACTATAAAAAGAATCAAAAAAAGCAGTCTCATTTCATCTCTCCATTACTACAGTTAAATTATATTTTTTATCACTACGAACTATTGCACCCTGCTCTATAGAGTATTTAACGGCATATTTTTGTGCATGATTTAACTCTGGCTTTGGGTAAGATCGCCACAAAAAAATATTCCCCATCAGTGACAAGGTAAGAAAGCTAGCTAAGGCCCAGTTCCAACGAATCACCTTATCTCGCTTTTGTTTTTTATGAATAATTTCATAAGCTTTAGTTGTATATTCACTCGAAGCTTGTTTGATTTGATAGCTATTAAGCAAATCTTCAACATTTTTTCTAGTCATTAATTTTTTCCTGTATACGCTCAATACCTCGGCGGTAACTTGAAGACACTGTATTAATCGATTTATCCAGGCAATCTGCAATTTCTTGAAATGTCATATCGCCCAAAGTTTTCATGATAATCACTTGCTGCTGAGTCCCGTCTAATTCATCCAGCAGCTTAAACACGCTTTTCATCACAACAGTTTCTTCTGACAACTCTTCAAAAGGTTCAATAAAGTCAGATAAAGCCATGTGTTTATTTCGATAAATCAATAACTTTACTGCTTTGTTTCTCACCGCAGTGAATACACAAGCTTTTAAGTTTTTAGGTTCGGTTGAAGACTCCGAAACCGCTATCAAAGCCTCATGAACAGCATCTTCTGCCAGTTCGCGACTCTTGGTGATGGCCATGGCTGTTAAATACAGCTGATGATGATAGGATTCGAAAAGCTCTCCTAAGCGCTTAAATCTCATAAATTTTTATTGTCGTTTTAATTATAAGAGTCAGCTAAGAGCTATTTTTGTGCATGATCAAAGAAAAAATAAAACAAACAGCCCAATACCCAAAACCAACCGATACCAAACAAAAGGCATAAAACCGATTTTTTCGAGCCATTTTAGAAATAAATGGATACAGGCAAAAGCGCTGATGGCGGAGACCATAACGCCTAGAATTAGGAAGCTCCAATCAAAGTGCGCGCCTTCGTTAACTAATTGATAACCTTTTAAGCCGCCAGGCAATAGGATTGCCGGAATGGAAAGTAAGAAAGAATAGCGAGCGGCAGCGGTTCGAGTAAAGCCTAGTAGCGCAGCGGCAGTCATAGTAACACCCGATCTTGAGGTACCAGGAATTAAGGCCAAAGCTTGCGCGCCACCAATCATGGCCACATCTTTCCATGATAATTGGTATTCGTCTTTGAATTTTTTTGCATCCGCATTTTTATATTTCTTTTCAGCAACTGCTAATAAAAGTCCAAAAACGATGGTGGTAGTGGCGATCACGGGGATGGCTCGCAAATAGTTATCGACAATATCAAAAGCTTCTAAGAAAAGTCCGAATAAGCCTACCGGAATAGTGCCAAGAATTACCGCCCACGCTAATCGAGCATTAGGACTATGGTTTCCTTTAAAAGTTGAGGCAAACCAAGCGGTAATCATATCCGCTACTTCCTTCCTGAAATAGATCAGAACTGCAGTTAAAGTTCCCACATGAACCGCCACATCAAAAGCCAAGCCTTGATCCTGCCAACCCAAAATTTTTGAAGTTAAAATCAAGTGTGCCGAACTTGAAACTGGTAGAAACTCAGTTAAGCCTTGAACTAATGCCAAAAATATTGCTTGAAGCCAATCCATTTTGTTTTTTATTAAACCTCTTTACTAGGTTAAGTACTTTTCGATGCCGATATAGAAACCATAAACCATGACCTGCAAGAAAATAATAAACCAAAACCAAGCACCAAAACCCATGGCTTTCTCGGTAAAGGTTTCGAGTTTTTTATTTCGCCAAACCAAAGTAGCTGAAATGATGGTTGAAATCGAACTAACTAACAATAAAGTTCCCCACCACGGCAGTGTCTCTTGCGCAGCCCAAGCGGTACTTGGCATCCAAAAAACCATAAAAACAATCGCTAAAACAATGATTTTATTCATAATTTATAGAGTTGATTATCCAAAGAAAAGCCACTCAGGACTCCTTGAAATTGTTGACCAATCGCTAAAACCTTACAACTTTCACCCATCTCATTGGGCATCAAAAGTTGCCGTAATTGTTGGCCTATTTTGTTGGTGAGCATTGTATCAGAAGCGTCAGTAGTCGCCATCTTTTGTTGAGCTAATTCGTTTTTTGCTAACGCCTCAATTCCCGCACCCATTAAAAACATCGACTGAGAAATATAACCTAACAATTGCGCTTGCTCCAGATCAGCGGCTAAGGCTAATTGAGTGAAATTTACTGAGCTGGTGATGTCCTGTAGCCCAACTAGAGATAAGGGGTTGGTAGTTTTATGGTGGCGGTAATATTGCTGCAAACCACCTTGAGCTCTTGTTGCTGAGTAAAGCTCTGCCTGCGAAAAACCGTAATCCACAATAAAAGCCACCCCCTGCTGTAAGCTTTCTAGCATCGCACCTAGCCAAGCGGACCCTTGGCGTCGAACTTCGAATTGATAATCGTTTGGCCATGAGTGAATCAAGTCGATATCAAGCCCTAAGCTTTGCGAAGCTAAATCCTGCGGTTGCCATTGCCACTGAAAACCCTGATCGCTAACCTTAACGGTAGCTCGTTCAATGCTGGCTCTATTTTTTCGGAACAATTGGCAAGGAATCGCATCCACAACCTCATTAGCAAAGATTACCCCGCTGAAATTTTTAGGTAAGCTTGTTAACCACTGCACTTTATCTAATAAATGCGGCGCTAGTTTTTTCAAGGTAGCTTCTTGCCTTGCCTGCAGCTCAGCAGAAACTTCAAGAATTGAATAGGAATTTATTGTTTCACCCAAGCGTTCAAGCTCTAATAAGCAGTCTGCTGCGAATATCCCTGAGCCTGCACCAAACTCTAAGAGATTAGCGTCCGTTTGCTTAAATACTTGGGCAAACTGATGGGCAAACGTTTGCGCGAATAAAGGAGAAATTTCTGGCGCAGTGACGAAATCTCCAGCGGCACCAAATTTTTGCTGACCCGCCGCGTAATAACCTAAAGCAGGCTCATACAAAGCCATTTGCATAAAGGTCTCAAAATCCATCGCGCCTTGCTCAAGTATTTTTTGGGCGATTTTTTGCGTCAGCTCAAAACTAAGCGTTATGGCTTTAGAGTCAGGAAAAGGCAAGCTTTGTAGCGATAACTCTTGTTTGATATAGGCTTGGTAAGTCGCCTCGGAAGCACAAAACTTAGGCATTAACATTCAAATTTTAACACTCTATTGAAGGCATCAAAGAAATTCACCACCGTCGATCGGTAAAACCGCGCCAGTAATAAAGTTTTGTGACACTAGAAAAGAAACGGCTTCGGCTACCGCTTCAGGTGAGCCAGTGCGCTGCAACGGGATCTGGTTCGCCATACGCTTAAAGTGATCTTCTGAAGCACCTGGCGGAGCCATAATCGCGCCCAGAGCAAGACCATTAACTTGAACCTTTGGTGCCAACTCTTTGGCAAGGCTTTCGGTCAAGTGCCATAAGGCCGATTTAGTCAAACGATAAACTAAATGATCACCCGCAGGAGCTTTGATTCTGGCATCTAAAATATTGATTATATGAGCGTTATTATGCTGCAATTGGGCGAATGCTTGCGATAACATCAGCGGAGCTTTGAGGTTTACATTGAGTACTCTGTCCCAGTGCTCATGGCTATTTTCAAGGGTGTCATCGCTAGGGAAAATAGCCGCACTATTAACCAAAACCTTCAGTTCACCAAAGGATTGGGCTTGCGGTATAAGGCTGCTAAGGTTTTCTGCTTGTGCCAGATTGGATTGTATCAATAGCGCTTTAACTCCTAGCTGCTGTATTTCGCTAGCGGTTTCTTTCGCTGCTTGCTCAGAGCCATGATAATGCAAAGCAATATCAAAGCCATCTTGAGCCAACTGCAAAGCAATAGCTCTACCCACACGAATAGCTGCCCCAGTAACTAATGCTAGCGCCATAACCTAGCCCTGCCCCCAATCAAAATCGACTAACCATAATTTTTGCTGCTCTTTTTTATCAAATTGTTGCCACAAGCTATGATAGCTTCGTTTTTCGATAGGGTGTAGCTTGGTCGGCTCCATTTCTGCCAATGGCAATAACACAAAAGCATGCTGAGTAATTTCTGTACGCGGTAGTAACACCGGTTTATCACAGACTAAATCGTTATACAGCAACAAATCGATATCCAAGGTTCTATCGCTAAATTTAGGTACGTTACGGCGACGCCCAGCAGCGGCTTCGATACGCTTGAAAGCTTGGTCCGCCTGAGAAATGGTTAGCTGCGTTTGGGCTTTCGCGACTAGATTTAAGAAGTTATCACCGCTAAAGCCCACCGCTTCCGACTCGTAAACGCTGGAAAGCTCTAGCTTAGAGAACATTTCCTGCAAACGCTTCACGCCATACCTTATTTGCGCCTCGGCATTTTGATTCGAGCCGATACTGATATAGACCGTCGCCATGGACTATTTCGAGCCCCGTTCAATCAAAACGCCGACGTTTTTCGAGCCACGCACCGCGCCAGGTTTACTCAATCTGAGCCGTAACCAAGGTACATTAAATTCCTCGCGCACAATGGCGGCTATTTTTTCAGCCAAAGTTTCTACCGTTTGGTATTCAGCCGCCTCGACAAAGCCGATAATGCGCTTGGCGACTGACTTATAATCCAAACAATGATCGATGGTATCTTCGCTGGCCGCTTGACTAATATCGCACCCCATTTCTAGATCGATACTGATAGTTTGCCGAATTTGCCGCTCCCAATCATAAATCCCAATGACCGTATCGACTTTTAAATCTTCTATAAAAGTTATATCCACCTTTTTCTCACACGTTTTTTGAATAGTTATTGCTAATTTCTTGAGCCATAGGATAGCAAATCTGGCTAGATTTGTTATAAAGGAGTCTAAATAATCCTAAAAATAATGCCGTGACAATCGAAACCATCGCCTTGCTGATATTAGCCTATCTGACTGGCTCTATTTCCAGTGCAGTGATTGTCTGCCGTATCATGAATTTACCCGATCCGCGGGATTTTGGTTCGCACAACCCCGGTGCAACCAACGTTTTACGCCTTGGCGGCAAAAAAGCGGCGATTTTTACCCTAATAGGTGACATTCTCAAGGCGGTTATTCCTATTTTGATTGGCTACGCCTTAGCGTTGCATAACCGTAACCTTGGTTGGGTGGGTTTTATGGCATTCATCGGACATCTATATCCGCTTTACTTTAATTTTAAAGGCGGTAAAGGGATGGCCACCTACTTCGGTGTGCTAGTAGCTCTATCTCCAGCTTTATTATTCTACGGATTAGCCACTTGGCTACTCACCGCGTTTTTTACCCGCTACTCATCGCTTGCTTCGATTATGACCAGTGTTGCAGTTTCCGCTTTTGGTTTTTATATCGACAAAAAATACTTTTTCCCGCTATTCGCCATGTCGCTAATTCTGATATGGCGGCATCGACAAAATATCAAGAATTTATGGCGTGGAACAGAACGAAAAATAACGGATAAAAATAAATGAACATTACCGTAGGCTTCACATTAGGTACAATACATGTCTTATTGTACCTAGCATTCACAATTATATTTAAAATTCAAAATAGAGGGTTTTATTTTCATTTAACGCTTATTTTATTTTTATCTCACGGACTCTCTAGATTCTATTTTTTCCCGCTACTTGAACATCCTTTCGCTCAATATCATTGGTATCCTTTTTGGATAGGCTATAACTTACCTTTTCTATTTTTTATCAGTTTTAGCATATACAAATATAACCGTATAAGCTTATCAGTTGTTTTTTTAAGTATGCTTATCTTTTCAAACAGTCTTTTTTATGGCTTGCGCTTTTTTGAGCGTCATTATACCGATAGTACTGTTGTCAAATCTATTTTTCCTTATTGGGATGTGACTACTGTTATTTTGATCGCGGCTATTTTGACCAGCGAAGCCTTTAGCGGTTCTTTGAACAACTCGCGGGATATTTACTGATGAGTTTACTTACTTTCTATACTGTTATAGTGCTTTTTGGTTTACTCTTATCAGTTATAACCTTCAGCTTTATTTTATATAAATACTACCAACTCAATGTTGTATCTAATAAACACAACAACACTCTGCACCTAAGTGATAAGATCCCTAAGTATCTATATAAAGAGCTAGCAACAGACTATAAAGATATTCAAACCATAAAATACAAAAACGGAAAAGAATACACGAGACAAATGCAACGCTGGCAGTTAAAGGCTAGCAACATCAGCAAAAAGTATAATGTAGATATGGTCCAGCTAATAACAGATAGCTTTGAGTATGCTAAGACTGAACACTATAAGCAAGATAGAGTGCTCAAGTCATGACAAGATCCAAAACTGATTTTCGCAAGCATCCATTGCGACTATTACCGTTGCTGGCTTCGATGGTAGCTATTACGCCACTGGCAATCGATATGTATTTGCCGGCTATGCCAGTTATCGCCAAAGACTTACAAACCACCAATAGCGCCATTCAGGTCTCTTTGAGCCTTTATTTGGCGGGTTATGCGTTAGGGATGCTTATTTTTGGCCCTTTAGCTGATCGGCTTGGCCGGCGCAAGGTTTCCATTACGGGCCTTATTGGTTTTATCATCTGCTCTGTGTTACTCGCCTTCACCGAACAAGCTGACGTTTTTCTTGGTTTACGCTTTACCCAAGCGGTTCTAGGCAGCGGCGCTACCGTGGTGGTAGCAGGAATTATTCGAGATCTGTATGGCGAACATACCTCTAAAGGCTTGTCTTACGTCAGCATGATTATGATGGTGGCGCCACTGATCGCCCCAGCAATTGGTAGTCTAATTTTAGAGATTTCCAGATGGCAAACCATTTTCCTCACTCTAGCTGCCTATGCTTTATTAATTTTAATTTTAGTCAGCTGGAAGCTGCCCAGTTGTATGCCGGAAAAAAGCGATCGCAATTGGTTTGGCGAGTTTTTTGCCAATTACAAACTCGTGTTTAGCGATCTTCGCTCTGTGATGAACATTGTTAGCTCTATGTTAGGTTCCTTCGCCTTTTTTTGCTACATAACTGCTATCGCCTTTGTCTATATCGAGTTCTTTAAAGTCAGCGAAAGTCATTTTAGTATTTTATTCGGCATCAACGTTTTGGCTTTACTACTGGCCAATATCATCAATAGCCGCTTTGTGGTCAGACTCGGTTCGCAAACCATGCTCACTATTGGCTTAGTGCTTGGCGTGGTTAGCGCTGGTCTTTTTGTACTTATCAGCAAACTCGATTTAACGCTATATTATACCGTCGCAGTGCTATTCCCGATTATCGCGGGGCTATCTTTAGTTACGGTTAACTCAGACAGCCAAATACTCACCCAATTCCCACAACAAACAGGAACCGCTACCGCAGTAATAGGCACGCTTCGCTTCGGAAGCGGCGCTTTTGCAGGCGTCATCCTCAGCGCACTTAGCGATGGCACTCCTTTTAACTTAGCCATTCTAATGTTTGCATCGCTACTCGGAGTCTTGATAGCGCAACTTCTTAAGCCAAAAGCGGTTAGAGCGACATAGCCTCTATCCTTGTTTTGAGTACGGAAGAATATTTATTGCGACTTTCTTCAATTCTTGCGCTAATTTTCAAACCTTCTTATAAGTTACCGTTTTAATTGACCTTTTTTTCACTTATAGTTATTTAATATTAAGCAACTAAAATTGATAGTCACTCAAAACCAATGGATTCTATAAAGAGTAATTTTATTAATAAATTTTTAAGGTTAGAGTCTGCTGGTGGGATTGTTTTAATCTTTTCAGCGGCCTTAGCGATCATAATTGCTAACTCTCCTCTTAACCGTTTCTACGAACTATTGTTAACAACGCCCGTTGAAATTCGTATTGGTGCGCTAGAAATTGCCAAACCTTTACTGTTGTGGATTAACGATGGATTAATGGCCGTTTTCTTTTTGATGGTTGGGCTCGAGCTGAAACGTGAAATTCTTGAAGGAGAGCTTTCAGATACGCGAAAAATTTTGTTGCCGGCTATTGGCGCCGTTGGCGGCATGTTAGTTCCAGCAATGGTGTATTTATACTTTAATGGCGATGATCCCGTAGCCGCTCAAGGCTGGGCAATTCCTGCGGCAACCGATATTGCTTTTGCCCTAGGCATCTTATCCTTACTGGGCTCTAGAGTTCCGGTAGCACTGAAAGTATTTTTAACCTCACTCGCCATCTTTGATGACATTGGTGCCATAGTCATCATAGCGCTCTTTTATACGTCTAAAGTTTCCGTTAGTGCTTTATTATTTGCCGCCGCCTGCATTCCTTTCCTATGGCTACTTAATAGAGCGAACGTAACCCACAAAAGTCCTTATGTTTTGATCGGGGTTTTAATGTGGGTCGCCACTCTAAAATCAGGCGTCCACGCTACTTTAGCGGGAGTAATTATCGCGCTATTTATTCCGATGCGCTCCAAAAGTGAACCGGACATATCCCCGTTAAAAACGATGGAACACGATTTACATCAAGTGGTCGCTTTCTTTATTTTACCCGTCTTTGCCTTTGCCAATGCCGGCCTCAACTTGACTGGAATTAGCTTCGAACAACTAACTCATCCAGTTCCCGTTGGAATCACCTTAGGCTTATTTGTCGGTAAAATTATTGGTATTTTTGGTCTTTGCTGGCTAGCCATTCGGCTAAAGCTAGTTGAATTACCCAAGTCCATGCGGCTGCCCCACCTTTTAGGAACCTCTGCACTTTGCGGAGTTGGCTTTACCATGAGTTTATTTATTGGCTCTTTGGCCTTCGAAGAAACTGGCGTTAATTTATTGTTCGATGAACGTTTAGGAATTATTGCAGGATCAATTATTTCTGGGATTACTGGATATTTAATATTAAAATTTAGTTTGAACGATACATCTACTAATTAAATACATGGACAAACTAACATTTTATACCCTGGCAATAAGTACAGGTTTCCTAATAATATGTGGATGTTTTATTGCCGTATTAAAAATTTACTTAAGAGCAAAGCGTTTAGAAGAAGCTCCTTTTACACAAGCTAACAATGTCCCTAACTCAACGCTTAAACAACTCAAGTCAGAGCTTAAAGACATTGAAGCTATAAAAAATAAGAATATGAAAGAATACACAAGACAACTCCAGCGATGGCAGTTAAAGACCTCGGCTATAGGAAGAAAGTACCAAATCGACCTAGTGGCTTTGATACTTGAAGAGTAGTCAAATAGTTGGACTTTTAAGTACTAATTTTTTTATACGGATAGAAGATCTTTTTTTCTGGATTAAATGCTTCTAAAGTTAAAATCGCGATACAGACGATACTCCATAAATAAGTATTCTGATAAAACAGCATTACAAACTCCGTATCAAAATAATGCCTTTCTATAAAACGTAACCAACCTAAAAGACCAATTAAAGTAATAACTACCAAATAAATAATCAACCGCTTAGTAATTCCTAACCAGTAAACACTAAATAGCACTATTTGGAGTGTAAAAAATACTCCTGTCCACATCCAGGCGGTATACCAAAGATAGATAGCATCATGATGGTTATACAGGGGTAAAAAAATCATTGAGGCTAAAATAGTGTCAATTAGAGAAGCTACTGCAACATTTAAAAATATATAGTTCTTTTGCTTAAAAAATAAAATCACAAAAAAAATATCTATTAGTAACCACAAGTATTTTAGATCTATTGCAAACTCTAAATTCAACTTTTACTCCCTTACTACAGCTCTTCAATCGGCCATCTAGGTTTCGCTCTGATAGCTGGCTCTTCAAATTCACCGTTACCATTTTGTGCCGCTTGATAGCGAGCGTAACCTGCGTAGGCGATCATGGCGCCATTGTCAGTGCAGAATTTTGGTCTCGGGTAATAGGCTTTGCCACCTTTTGATTCGAGTAATTCTGAAAGCTTTTGACGTAAAGACACATTGGCAGAAACGCCACCTGCGACCACTAGGGCAGGTTTGTTTTTCGAGATTGCCGCGTCGACTTCGCCTTCTCGCAATGACGATTGAACGCTCACTTGTTCAATCGCACGTCGGCACTTGATAAAGATGGTATCGACTACCGCTTCTTGAAAAGCATAAGCGATATCGGCGAGCGCCTGTTCCGATTTATCCGATTTCATATAAAGATTAGCCACCGCAGTTTTTAAGCCTGAAAAACTAAAATCTAAACCCGGTATATCGGTCATAGGTCTTGGTAATTTATAAATCCCTGCTCTGCCATTCAAAGCTAACTTGGCAATCGCGGGACCTCCCGGATAGCCCAAGCCCATAATTTTAGCGGTTTTATCAAAAGCTTCACCTGCCGCGTCATCAATCGATTCGCCTAAAATTTTGTATTCACCTAACGCTTGCACATCGACTAATAAGGTATGGCCGCCAGAAACTAGCAATGCCACAAAGGGGTATTCTGGCTTGTCGTCTTCTAATAAAGGCGCTAATAAATGGCCCTCCATATGATGAACGCCTATCGCTGGAATATCCCAAGCATAAGCAAGACTTCGCCCTACTCCGACGCCAACAAATAAGGCGCCAATTAATCCTGGCCCTTTGGTGTAGGCGATAGCATCAATATCATCTTTGCTACAATTGGCTTCTGCTAACACCTGCTTGATCAATGGGATAGCCTTGCGCACATGATCGCGTGACGCCAATTCAGGCACTACCCCGCCATACTCTTCGTGCAGCTCCACTTGCGAATAGAGCGCATCGGCAATAATCCCCTGCTCGCTATCATAAATAGCGATGCCAGTTTCATCACAAGAAGTTTCAATACCAAGGATTTTCATTATTCATTCCGTCATTTACCGCAGGCACTTCCTACGGTCGCCCGTGCAAACGGGAATCTAAAAAGCTTACCACTGAAGTTAACAGGATTCCCGCCTACGCGGGAATGACGATGTGAGGATTTTAATAGAGAAAGCCATATTTAGCGAGTATTTAGCCATTTATGAAATTAATAGGAATTTCATAGGCTTTTATCCATTGATCCTTTGCTTTTTGATCGAAAAATGGCTAAAATTTGCGCCCTCTTGGTATTAGGAGCGGGTTTAGTATGGCTTGCCTCTAGTATACATCAAGAGTAACTGTTTGATTTTATTATCAAAAACGTATTTATTTTAAACATTTAAAGGTTAGGTGATTTTTAATGCCAAGCGTAAGAGTAAAAGACAACGAGCCATTTGACGTTGCATTGCGTCGCTTCAAGCGTTCATGTGAAAAAGCAGGTATTTTGGCGGAAGTTCGTAAGCGTGAATACTACGAGAAGCCAACATCTGTTCGTAAGCGTGAAAAAGCTGCTGCGGTTAAGCGTGCTGCGAAAAAAGTGTCTCGCGAAAACGCTCGTCGCATTCGCTTGTACTAATAGCTTATTTTTCAATAGCTTAAGCTAGCAGGAATTGCCGTGTCGGATCTAAAAGCGACTATCAACAATGCCATGAAAGAGGCCATGCGTGCTAAACAGAAAGCGCGTTTGACCACCGTTCGTTTGGCTTTGTCTGCAATTAAGCAGGTGGAAGTTGATAAACGCATTGAATTGGATGATACGGCGATTCTGGCCATTTTGGATAAAATGGTTAAACAGCGTCGCGAATCGATAAAAATGTATGAAGAAGCAGGTCGCCAAGAGCTGGCGGATGTGGAACATGCAGAAATAGCGGTCCTACAAGAGTTTCTCCCCCAACCCTTAACCGATGCCGAAATCGATAAACTGATTGACGATGCCATTGCCCAATCGGGCGCTGAATCAATCCGCGATATGGGCAAGGTAATGGGTATGCTTAAACCGCAACTGCAAGGCCGTGCCGATATGGGCCCTGTAAGTGGTAAAATCAAAGCACGTCTGTCTTAAGATCAACACCAATCTCTACAGCGTTCACCTTATTTATTTGGTATTTTTCTAATAGCTCTCTATGAGCCGTCTCTGCTATGATAGCCACAACTTAAGTTGTTCGCGCATACTTCCAGATAAATTTTAATGGGCTTAATCCCTCAACACTTTATTCAAGATTTGCTCAACCGGATTGATATTGTCGATCTGATCGACTCGCGCGTGCCACTAAAAAAAGCTGGCGCTAATTACAAAGCCTGCTGTCCTTTTCATGGCGAAAAAACACCTTCATTTAACGTTAGCCAGACCAAACAGTTTTATCATTGTTTCGGTTGCGGCATGAATGGCAATGCGATTAGTTTTTTAATGGAGTATGACCGCTTAGAGTTTCCCGATGCAGTAGAAGAACTGGCATCCAGTTTAGGTCTTGAAGTGCCGCGCGAAGAAGGCCATGACAATCGTCCTAAGATCGATAATTCATTGTATGATTTAATGGCTAAAACCGCTAACTTCTATCAGCAACAGCTGCGAACAAGCAATGGCCAAAAGGCGGTAAACTACTTAAAAAACAGGGGGTTAAGTGGTGAAATCGCAAAACAATTTGGCTTGGGTTATGTGCCTGACGCTTGGGACTCATTAGAAAAACTATTTGGCAACTTTAGTAACAACCCTAAGCTTAAACAGCAATTAATCGACTGTGGTATGTTGATCCAAAAAGAAGGCGACAGCTCGCGAGTGTACGATCGGTTTCGCGATCGGATCATGTTTCCAATTAAAGACAAACGTGGGCGAGTGATTGCTTTTGGTGGCCGCGTTATGGGTGATGGTGAACCGAAGTATTTAAACTCGCCTGAAACGCCTATTTTTCATAAATCCAATGAGCTTTATGGTCTTTATCAAGCGCGTCAAGCCAACCGAAATTTATCGCGAATTTTAATCGTCGAAGGCTATATGGATGTAGTGGCTTTGGCTCAATTTGGGATTACCAATGCGGTGGCGACCCTCGGCACCGCCACCACCGCGAGTCACTTGCAGCAATTATTTCGCACCAGTCGCGAGCTAGTCCTATGCTTCGATGGCGACAAAGCTGGTCGTGCTGCCGCCCTGAAAGCCTTAGAGCATGGCTTGCCGCAATTACGCGAAGGTCGTGAGATTAAGTTGATGTTCCTACCTGATGGTGAAGATCCGGATTCTATGGTGCGCAAGGTAGGTCAAGAGCAATTTAACCAATTGGTTCAGGCTGCCCAGCCGATTTTCGACTTTTTACTCAAGTTTTTAAGCGACCAAGTGGATCTGGAGTCGGTTTCAGGACGTGGTCAATTGGTGCATCTGGCCAAACCCTATTTAGAAAAAATCACCGATCCGATTTATTTGGAATTGTTTTCCCAAGCTTTGGCACAAACCAGCGGTCTGGATAGCGATAAGCTGGAAAGCCTACTCGGCTCGCCGCAGCAGGTCGCTACAACGACCAACAAAAGCGCTGCGAATCAATCGCAAAATGCTACTAACCCACATCAAAAAACGGCAAGTGGTCGAAAAAAAATCAATAAAAGCATACAGTTAGCGATAACTTTGTTATTGCAAAGCCCTAAATTAGGGCTCGCTGTTGAGCAGTTTGATTGGTTGTTGAGTCTTGAGCAAGCCGGCCCAAAGATTCTCCATCGACTGCTTGAAATCATTCACAAAAACCCCACCTTAAGCAGTGGCGCCCTACTGGAATTTTGGCGTGACGATAAGCTTTATCAGCGCCTAGCGGAGCTTGCCATAACGGAGCGCGAAGAGCGTATTCGTGGCAATGAAGCGCAAGAAATCGCGGATTGCTTTAAGGCATTGTTACAAGAAGCTCGAACTCAAAGGTTAGATCATTTGCAGCAAAAATCCAGCCAAGAGGGTTTGTCCGCTGCCGAAAAAGCCGAGTTTCAACAACTTTTATTGCTTTCTAAGCGGCAGAATAATTGAGCCCAAAGTAACAACTAATCCTTGCTGAAAGCCCCGCCAGGTCTGTATAATTAGGGGTTTGCGCCAGTTTATTTTGGGCAGGAAAACATCATCATAACTGAAACTAAGGTACAGGTACTTTAATGTCCGACAACTCAATTCAATCGCAACAATCACAGCTAAAATTACTGATAGCTCGAGGCAAAGAGCAGGGTTATTTGACCTATGCGGAAGTGAACGATCACTTACCTCCAGACATTGTTGATCCGGAACAAATTGAAGACATTATTCGCATGATCAATGACATGGGGATTCAAGTTTTTGAGTCCACGCCTGATGCCGATGAGCTAGTGCTTAATGATGATTCCGTGACCGACGAAGAAGCTGCTGAAGAAGCGGCAGCGGCCTTAGCTAGCGTTGATAGCGAATTTGGCCGCACTACCGACCCTGTGCGCATGTACATGCGCGAAATGGGTACGGTTGAGCTGCTCACTCGTGAAGGTGAGATCGATATCGCCAAACGTATTGAAGAAGGTCTGAAGCAAGTATTATCGGCGATTGGTAACTATCCGGACACCATTCGCTTATTACTGCAAGAATTCGAATATTACGAGAATGAAGAAGCTCGCCTGACCGATATTTTGACCGGCTTTACTGATGGCGAAGAAGAAGAATTTGTACAAGAAGAGTCTGAAGCGGCCAAATTAGCCGAAGCAGAGAACTCGGACGATGACGACGACGATGATGAAGAGGAAGAGGCCGAAGTCGATACTGGCCCTGATCCTGAAGAAGCCGCTGAGCGCTTCAAGGAACTGAAAAAGCAATACAACAAAACCGTTAAAGCGGTTGAGAAGTATGGCCGCACTCACAAATCTGCCATCAAACAATTGGATGCGATGAAAGAGCAGTTCTTGCAAATTCGTTTAGCGCCGATCATGTTTGATCGCTTGGTGATCAGCTTACGTTTGAAGATGGAAGGTATTCGTGAGCAAGAAAGAGCCATCATGAGAATGGCGGTTAACCGCTCTAGAATGCCTCGCAAAACCTTTATTACTAGCTTTTCGGGTGCTGAAACCAATCCTGAGTGGGTTACTAGCCATATCAAGAAAAAAGCTAAGTACAGCGAAGCGCTTGCTGAATACGAAGAAGATATCATCAAGGCTCAGCGTAAATTACAATTTATTGAAGAAAGCTGCCGCCTCTCGGTGATGGAGATCAAAGAAGCTAACCGCGAAATGTCGATTGGTGAAGCCAAAGCTCGCCGCGCCAAGAAAGAAATGGTGGAAGCTAACTTGCGTTTGGTGATCTCAATTGCCAAAAAATACACCAACCGTGGTTTACAGTTCTTGGATTTGATCCAAGAAGGTAATATCGGCTTGATGAAGGCGGTGGATAAGTTTGAATACCGCCGCGGTTACAAATTCTCGACTTACGCTACCTGGTGGATCCGTCAGGCCATCACGCGCTCCATTGCGGATCAAGCCAGAACTATCCGTATTCCAGTGCACATGATCGAAACCATTAACAAACTCAATCGTATCTCGCGCCAAATGTTGCAAGAAATGGGCCGCGAAGCACAGCCTGAAGAATTGGCAGAGCGTATGGAAATGCCGGAAGATAAGATCCGCAAAGTATTGAAAATCGCCAAAGAGCCAATTTCGATGGAAACGCCAATTGGTGATGATGAAGATTCACATTTAGGCGATTTTATCGAAGACACTACCATTGATTCGCCAGTGGATGCGGCTACCGGTGAAAGCTTAAAAGAAGTAACTGACGAAATTTTAGCTGGTCTAACCGCGCGCGAAGCCAAGGTTTTAAGAATGCGCTTTGGTATTGATATGAATACTGATCATACGCTAGAAGAAGTGGGCAAACAGTTCGACGTAACGCGTGAGCGTATTCGTCAAATCGAAGCTAAAGCCTTGCGTAAACTGCGCCACCCCAGCCGCTCAGAAAAATTACGCACTTACTTAGATGAATAAAGAGCAACACAAAAAAAGGCTTCCAACTGGAAGCCTTTTTTATTCGTATTGAACAGTAGCGCTATCTGCTTAACGTTGCTTAACTTCGATATCACCATTAACCGTATCGAAACTTAAGCGACCGTCTCCGTCTTTGTAACGCCCACTCATTTCAGCACCAACGTATTCACCCTCATCCACTTCAATCCCAAAATCATTAGCCAAATCGCCATTTAAGGTCTCAGCATTTAAACGGAAGCCACCATTGGCTGGCAGATAGACCACAATATCACCATTAACACTTTCACCTTTGATCCGCTGACTGCCACTAAAACGATCCATCACAATTTTAATATTGCCGTTGACCGTATCAGTGGATACGTCACTGCCTGCATTTTCAATCACAATCCGTCCATTGACCGTTTCGGCTTTAATTTCACCCAACACCTTTTCGATGTTGATGTTGCCATTGACGGAATCAATGCCTTTCAAGAAAGCTTGGCTTGGCACCTTTAAACGGAACTCCACTTCACCTGAGCTTGAGCCGCCCCAGCTAAACCAGCCTTTTTTCTGGCTGCTAAAATCCACATCCACCGAAAAACGCGAATCTGAAACATCCACATCAACGTTAATCCGCTCTAAGCCATCCTTATCGTCTGCCGTAATGGTGTATTCCAGCAAAATTTCATCCTCATCCCAACCTTCGATTTCAATCTTACCATTAATATTCTCGACGCTAATAACTCCTTTATTATCAAAGGGATAGCGTTTAGAAAAATTTTCATCCACATCCGCTAACGCGACCTCCGTCAGCATCAAAGTCGAGACGCTAGCCGTAATCAAGCCCAGACCTAATCGTTGTATCTTGTTCATAATCAATCCAGTATCGTTTTAAATTGGTTTCTTATAAGATGCTGCTGATCTAAAAAGGGTTTAATCAAATTTCAATTTGAGTTTATCTTTTAGCTTGTCTTTGAGTTTATCTTCAAGCTTGTCCTTTTCTTTTTCAATCTTATCATCCACTTGCGACTTATATTTAGCCTTAAGCAAGGACTCAAAGTCAATACTCGGACGCGGCTCAGTCCAGCTACCCTTCAACTCCAAGGGTAAATCAGAGCCCGCTAATTGAGGGTATTTTTGCTCAAGTAACTGCTTGAGACTGCCTTTGAGCTGCAAGCTAAAATTACCCGAAATAGACTCGGTGTTAGCATTGGTGGACGCTTTGCCAGTTAAATCAAATAGCTGGGTTGTCAGCGCCAGATTGTTTAGATCAATCACGCCTTGATTGGCCTTAATGTCACTGTTTAAGCTAGCGAAGCTGGTTTTGCCATCGTAAGCTTTAGCGCCTTTTAATAGATCCAAACTGATCCCGGACTGGATCAACTTATTCAAATCCAAACCCAGTAAAGCACCATCGGATAGATTAACCGAGCCAGTACCGTTAAGGTTCGCCAGCATTTGTTTTAGCTCTAAACCCTTAGTGTTCATATTCAGATTTAAGCTGCCTAGCCCTGACAAACGGTTGATCTCAAATAACTGGCTAATCATATCGCCAATCTCGATCTTCTCCATCGCTGGCTGTAAGGATAAGGCCAATGGTTTGCTGGCAAAATTCACGCTGGCGTTAGTGGATAAGCTGCCTTTAAATGCCGATGCTTTAAAGGGTTTTAACCACAGGGTCGCTCCCTTGTTGGATAAATCAGCGGAAACATTAGCAAGCTTGAGCTTATCAATCGTCAAATTAGCAACTTCAAGGTGCCCTTTTAACCTCGCCGTCTTTAAAAAGTCGGCTATCGGCTTGGTATCTAGTGGGCTGCTTGGCTTAGCCTCAGCGCCTGAATCACCACCAGCGACTAACCAAGGCGTTAAATCCCAGTCACCGGTTTTAAGACTTAACGCAACATCTTTGAAGGTGCTAAAAGTTGCATTTAGATCCACCTCAAAATCCTGTCCAGCAAGATTTAAACGCCCTTGGTGACTAACTTTAGTGTCCTTTTGATTTAGCGTTAGCTTGGATTGACCTGTTAAGCGCAATTCTTCGAGCTTGTTGCTCATATTGGTCATGGCTGCTGATAAATTCTTAAGCTCGAAAGCCTTAGCGCCTGCCGCCACTTTTAACTCAGTGTCTAATTGCCAGTTAGCCTTAGTTTTGCCACTACCACTATTAAAAACGCCTTGAGCACTGATCGGCGTCCATTGGTCAAAAGCGAAATGGTCAATGGCAAAATTCTCCAGTGAGAAATTCTGGGTCAAGTTTCCACGCGCATCGTATTGATTCAATTCGAAACGGCTTAATGCGATCTGCTCTATGCTTAGGCTATTAAGATCGACTGCCGATTGCTCATCACCTTTTGCTTTTTTCGTCTTGTCATCTTGCTCAATCGGTGCGGATTTCTGCGCATTGGTCAGCATTAGATCCAGATTTGAGCGCCCTTTCCGGTCTCGGATCAGGTTTAATTGACTGCCTTGCAGTTCAATCGCCCCAACCTCGATTTGCCCACTAAATAACGGCATTAATTTGATACTGGCAGAAAGTTTATCAATTTCGGCGAGGTTGGTTTTATTGGAAAATCCTTGCGGATTGGAAAGCTTAACACCGCCAGTATTAACCTTGAGCCAAGGGAAGAAGCTTAGCGAAATATCCTCTTGGATAGTCAAATCAGCGCTGGTTTGTTGTTTAACCGCAGCTACTAAGCGCGATTTTAAGTTATCGCTGTCCAACAAATAGAAAGCTATACCGCCAGTTATGACTAGCGCTAAAACGATAAGGGCCACTAAACCCAAAATCCATTTAAACAGTTTTTTCATGATGACTCCGCATGGGAAAGGTAAAAATTAGATAATGTCGAAAACATTAAGTTTCTTATCATAACGAGATTTTTTCAGTATTGTGTGAACTTTTATAAAATATAGCTGACTAAAGCTTTAGAAATCCCTAGTCATGATTTCTAAACCTAAAAGATTTTTGTTTTGTAAATTACTAAAAAGCCAATCGTTTGATTGGCTTTTTTCTTGTCTGCGCTCTTTAAGCACAATTCAAAAGGTGGCTTTAATCCGTCCATGAATTGCGTAAAGTCACGGTACGATTAAACACTAGCTTATCGGATGAATGATCATAACGATCAGCGGTAAAATAACCTTCCCGCTCAAATTGAAAACGCGTTTCCGGCTGCGCTTCGAGCAAACTGGCTTCTACCATTGCGGTTTGTTCGCTATAGGAATCTTCGTTTAAAGCTTCTAAGAAATTATCCATAGCGCCAGGATTATCCACCTTAAACAAACGATCATACAGGCGGATCAAGGCTGGCTTGGCGTGTTTCGCCGACACCCAATGAATAACACCGCGCACTTTACGCCCTTCGGGATTTTTGCCCAAAGTATCCGCATCATAAGTACAATGTAGCGCTAAAATTTCACCCTTATCATCGTAAATTGCCTCATCCGCACGAATAACATAAGCATTACGTAAACGCACTTCGCCGCCTTTTACTAGACGTTTATATTTCTTATTGGCTTCTTCCCGATAATCGGCACGATCGATATACAGCTCACGACTAAAGGGTAAAACTCGCGTTCCCATCTCGTCATTTTTTGGATGGTTTTTGCCCGTCAACATTTCTTCCTTGTCTTCTGGATAATTAGTAATGATAACCTTAATCGGATCCATCACCGCCATTCGACGCTCAGCGGTAGCATCCAAATCATGCCGCACATTATCTTCGAGCAAGGTCATATCAGTCACGCTATTGACCTTCGAGATCCCCACCGCTTTACAGAAATTGCGGATCGAAGCTGGCGTATAACCGCGACGGCGCATCCCTGAAATGGTTGGCATTCTAGGGTCGTCCCACCCATCCACCAGTTTTTCATCAACCAATTGGGTCAGCTTGCGCTTAGAAGTAATGGTATAAGCTAAATTTAAACGCGAAAATTCATACTGATAAGGTCGTGCTGGTATGTCTAAATGATCGAGCACCCAGTCATACAAAGGACGGTTGACCTCAAACTCCAAGGTACAAAGCGAGTGGGTAATGGATTCCAGCGCATCAGAAATGCAGTGGGTAAAGTCGTACATGGGATAAATACACCATTTATCCCCCGTTTTAATATGATGCATTCTTTTGATTCGATACAACACCGGATCGCGCATCAGCATATTGGGATGACTCATGTCGATTTTGGCGCGCAATACCATTTGTCCGTCAGCAAACTCGCCCGCGCGCATTTTCTCAAACAGCTGCAAACTTTCCTCAATCGGTCGATTACGGTAAGGACTTTCGGTGCCCGGCGTTTGGAAATTCCCACGCGCTTTGGCCATTGCTTCGGCAGAAGATTCATCCACGTAAGCAAAACCTTTTTCAATCAGCTGCTTGGCAAAACCGTAGAGATCCTCGAAATAATCCGAAGCATTGCGCACCTCGCCGTTCCACTCAAAACCGAGCCACTTGACGTCTTCTTGAATTGCTTT
This sequence comes from Kangiella sp. TOML190, assembly GCF_023706045.1. NCBI lineage: Bacteria > Pseudomonadati > Pseudomonadota > Gammaproteobacteria > Kangiellales > Kangiellaceae > Kangiella > Kangiella sp. TOML190. The sequence goes on along the minus strand of NZ_BQYL01000001.1, from coordinate 1,239,916 downwards.
GGCAAACTCTTTCGACTCTTTTTCCGGATTGGTATCGTCAAAGCGTAAATTACACAGCGCTTTATGCTCTTGATAAGCTTCAGCTATCCCGAAGTTCAGGCAAATCGACTTAGCATGCCCAACATGCAGATAACCGTTAGGTTCTGGCGGGAAACGGGTATGGACACGGCCATCGTTTTTGCCCTGCGCTAAATCTTTATCAATGATGTTGCGGATAAAGTCGGTATATTTCACGGTTTCGCTCATGGCTTGCTCTTTTGCTTATAGGTTCGCTTTAGGATAAGGGCATTTCAGTCACTATATCCTTAAGCCTTAAAGAATAATGAAATGGGGATTTTAACGGTATTTACAAGCTATGGCGACAGCTTTTCACCGCAGTTTTCACTGTCGATGTAACGACAGCTTCCCTTCACGGCATAGACTGAATACTGGTAGCGATAACTTGACTCAATTGCTTCAATAAATTTCGCTCAGCAATCACCAGATCATTATGCTGCTCGCCAGTCACCGACTGGGTTAAATTATAGTTTTGTACCCGTGATAAAGCCTCTTGTTCCGTGGACATGATCTTAACTCTCGCCTGTAAAAAAGCGGTGTCGCCTAAATGGCCATCCAAGCGGAGAATATCAACCTTTAGATGATATCGAACCTTGTCCTTTAACCGCCAAGGGTATTCAAAGATCTGATCGCTATCCAAATCCACCGATAAATCCTCGCGCAGGTTAGCTAAAATTAGTCCTTTTAGGGAAGATGCCCAGCGGTGGTAATCCGAATAGATAATCTGGTTTTGCTCTCCCCTTAAAGCCATCTGCGGCTTTTCGAGATAATCGGCAATTTTTAATTCCACGCCTACAGCAATGGTATTCGCCTTGGGTTGTTTGGATAAACTGCTCTCCAAAATATAATAGTTCGGCTCAGGCGTATCCGGCGATAGGCTTGAACAAGCCGTTAGCATAAGTGCAAAAATGAGCAATGAGCTTTTAACGATTGTCATAGCAATAATTTTCATGGCTGATCTTTTCCATAGATAAAGGCTTCGGGGTGGCGTTCTAAATAGTCAGTGAGCAGTTTAACCGAATGCGCGGCTTTGCTAATTTCCTGCAAGGTAATATTCAATTGATAGCGTAATTCTGACTTATCACCATACGAATTTTCCACCGAAACAATTAATTTTTGCGTATCCAGCAATACCTGATTCAAACGCTCAAAAGCCTGTTGCAAGCTTTCAGTCATCGCAGGCAAGCGTTTATTAATATTTTGGGCCAACTGTTGATAGTCATTCATCGTAGCCTTAACACCGCTCGAAACCGGCTTAATTTCTTGACCAACCTGACTAGCAAGCTTTTTATACTCAGCAAGAGTTTCATTCACCGCTTGTATCACCGTTTCCAGCTCCGATTTACTTAACAAATGGTCAAGATTAACCACCAGATTATTGACGTTATTGGCAATATCTTCCAATGGCAATTTACTGAGCTGCGATGTCAAAATACTAAAGGTATTAGGTGCGGTAGGATATTCTTGCATCCCTTTAATAATACCTTTGACTTGTACCGGTGTTTCCGGCCGGAACTCTAAAGCAACTTGCAATTTACCCGTGACCAAACTCTGTAGTTGTAAGGTTGCTCGCAAACCTTTTTCAATAATTTTTCGAGTATTTTCAGCCCGATCAATACTCCAAAGCCGGTTAAGCTGGCGAAACGAATCCTGATAGACTTCAATATACACAGGGGTATAAATATCCAAATTGCTCACATCGGCCAACACTTCAATATTATAGACTTGCCCTATTTTTACCCCATTGAAGACCACTGGAGCACCAACATCCAATCCTGACAAAGACTCCTCAAAGAACAGTACAATTTTTTCAGTATCTTTAGAGAATTGGCTTTTGGCGAACAGAAAAATTGCCCCTACCAATAGCACAATGGCGCCCAGTACAAAACCGCCTATGGCTGTTGATTGCGATTTATTACTCATGGTCTATAGTCTCTCTCGTCTCATATCCACAATCATTCCCCTTGCTCACCGCGAGTTAAAAAGGTTATCACCTTTTGGTTATCGCTATGCCGCAACAATTCATTGGGATTTCCCGTGGCGATCATGGTTTTAGCCTCTGCATCCAAAAACACTGAGTTGTTGCCAATGGCAAACAAACTAGCCAACTCATGCGTGACCACCACAACGGTCGCCCCAAGGTTGTCTCGAAGTTGCAAAATTAAGTCATCCAACAAACGAGCACTGACCGGATCAAGCCCAGCCGAAGGCTCATCAAAAAACAATAAATCCGGATCAAGCGCTAAAGCCCGGGCCAAACCAGCGCGTTTTTTCATACCGCCACTGATTTCCGAAGGGTAATAATCTTCAAAGCCCTTTAGCCCAACCAAAGCGAGTTTTAAAGAAGCCAAATCGCGAATTTCAGCGTCGCTCAACTCAGTATACTCAGCTAACGGCAAAGCAATATTTTCCGCTAAGGTCATCGAACTCCAAAGCGCCCCACTTTGATAGAGTACACCAAAATTTCGCATGAGTGCGCGTTGTACTTCAAGCTCTGACTGCCAGAAATCAATGGTTTTACCCTGCTCATGCTGCTTAGGCGGATAGAGCACTTGTCCTGTAGCGGGCTCTTTAAGACCAATCAGATGACGCAACAAGGTGCTTTTACCGCAACCGCTGCCACCCATAATAATAAAGATGTCTCCTCGATTAATGTCGAAAGTGAGATCTTTCTGCACGACAAAATCGCCATAAGCCATGGTTAGATCTTTAACTTGAATTGCCGACAACAAACCTAAATCCCTAACACGCTAGTCACGATGGCGAATAAACCGTCAATGACTACAATAAATACAATTCCTGCCACCACCGCCGCAGTAGTCGAATCACCCACCGCAGAAGCGGAACGGCCTGAACGGATCCCATTCATACAGCCGGTAATGGCAATCACCAAACCAAAAATAAAGGATTTAAAAAGGCCAATATTAATGTCCGTCATATTGATTGAAATTAAGGTTTGATTCCAATACTCCATAAAACTAAAACCCAGTCCTGCAACACTGATCAACGCGCCGCCTAAGATCCCCAGAATATCCGCATACAAACATAACAGCGGCATCATCAAGACCAAACCCAACATCCGCGGCAGCACTAAAAAGTCCATAGGCGAAATCCCCAGAGTCTTGAGAGCATCGATCTCTTCATTGACCTGCATAGTACCAATTCGGGCAGCAAAAGCGGCTCCAGTGCGTCCAGCCATAATAATACCCACCATCATGCAGCCCATTTCACGCACCATAGCCACCGCCACCAAATTAGCGGTATAAATTTCAGCTCCAAACTGCTGTAGTTGCACTGCCCCTACAAAAGCTAAGATGATCCCCACTAAAACGCTGATTAAGGTGATGATTGGCAGTGCCGAAGGGCCTGTATCCGTTAGGATTTCCAGAAAATCTTGTTTTCGATACTGCGCTTTGCCTGCAACAAACCGACCTAAACTTTTGATGCTTTCGCCCAGAAAACTTAGAAAGCCTTTAAACTCGCTCCAATCCGTCAAGACATTGTCGCCAATATAGTTCAGTAAGGGTTTTTGTTGAGTGACGCGGCTAGCGCCTTGCCGCTCTGGAACACTAGCAGCAAGATCAATTAATTCTGAAACGCCAGACGGCATATTTTTGAAGGTTAAATGTTGCTTATTTTTTTCGCTAAAAGCTTGCAGCTGCAACAAAAAACTCAACAGACTCGAATCCCAAGTTTTAAGTTCATCGCCACTAACCTCAATCTGCGACTGATGACTTTTACTCAGTTGCGGCATAATGTTAGCAAAATCATCTACCCCCTCAGAAATTGACCAGTCACCACTTAACTGTAACTGAGCACTATCAGGGGTTTGAATAATCTTGTAATGTTTAGCCATTTCTGAAAGTTTTGCCTATAAAATTGCTTATAAATGAGGCTATTAGCAACCTTTTATTCCATTCCTTGCTTCATAAACCTATCCTAACCAATTCGCTGAAAATTGGCAAAGCAGTCGCCGCCGACTTTTAATTGTTGACCGAATAAGCGACAATAGTGGTTTATTCATGCACCCGTAGGCAGCTATTTTGGCCAACACTAAAAAACCGAATTTTGAACAACAACTCGAGCAGTTAGAAGCCATAGTGGATCAACTTGAAGATGGCGATTTGCCGCTCGACGAAGCACTAAAAGTTTTCGAAAAAGGCGTTAAACTATCTCGCCAGTGTCAGCAACATTTGGCGGCAGCGGAACAGAAAGTAACGATTCTTATGAATGGCAAAGAAGAGTTATTCGAATCTGAAGAATAATTATCCATGCAAAACGCCATTCCTTCATCACAACCAATCGTCTCAAGCCTATCGCAAGAGATAGCATTGTGGCAAAAACACATCGCCAATCAGCTCAATTCACAATTGCCTGCAGCCGATCTAGAACCGCAAAGCTTGCACCGCGCGATGCGCTATGCGGCTCTTAATGGCGGTAAACGTATTCGTCCTATTCTAGTCTATTTAACCGGACAAGCTTTTGGCGCCAGCGTTAAAGATTTAGACTCAGCCGCTTTAGCAGTAGAGCTGATTCACTGCTACTCATTAGTACATGATGATTTGCCAGCCATGGATGATGATGATTTACGCCGTGGCAAGCCCACTTGTCACATCCAATTCGATCAAGCCACCGCAATTTTAGCGGGTGATGCGCTGCACACTCAGGCCTTCGAAGAGTTGTCCTCAGCCAATTTTAGTGAAAAAGCTGAGCCGCAACAGCTAGCCATGCTAAGTCTATTAGCAAAAGCCAGTGGCTCGCTGGGCATGGGCGGCGGGCAAGCGATCGATCTCGCCTCGACCAACCAAGCCATTAGTCTTGAAACGCTAGAAAATATGCACCGCATGAAAACCGGTGCTTTGATTAAAGCCAGCGTTTTATTGGGTGCTATGTGCGCTGGCAAAATTGCGCCAAGCGAACATCAATTACTAAGCGATTATGCCGAGGCAATAGGTTTAGCTTTTCAGGTGCAAGACGATATTTTGGACATTGAATCGGATACCGAAACTTTGGGCAAGCCGCAAGGTTCGGATCAAGAAAAAGCCAAAAATACCTATCCGGCGTTGCTGGGACTGAAAGGTTCCAAGCAAAAATTGGACGATTTATTGCAATTGGCGCTACACGCCTTAGAAAAGTTGCCGTACAATACCGCCACCTTGGCACAATTGGCGCAATTTATTACCCAACGGCGCCATTAACAGATTTTAAGCTTTCCGACAGCGACCATGAGCGAATCAACTTATCCTATTTTGCAGAATATTGACTCTCCAATCGAGTTACGAGAATTGGACAAGGATCAGTTGCTACCGCTTGCCGACGAGCTACGCCAATACCTAATCGATACTATCAGCTCTTGTGGCGGCCACTTTGCCGCTGGACTTGGCACGGTGGAGCTCACCGTAGCGCTGCACTATATTTTTGATACTCCCGAGGATCGCATCGTTTGGGATGTTGGCCACCAAGCCTATCCGCACAAGGTGCTAACGGGTCGTCGTGAACAGCTTGCTACCATTCGCCAAACGGATGGTTTGCACCCTTTTCCAGTGCGCACCGAATCGGAATACGATACCTTTGCAGTTGGTCATTCCAGCACCTCAATCAGCGCCGCGCTGGGCATGGCGCTCGCCGCCAAACAGCAAGGAATTGATCGCCATTGTATTGCGGTGATTGGTGACGGCGCTTTAACCGGCGGTATGGCGTTTGAAGCCATGAACCACGCTGCTGATACTGACGCTAACGTATTGGTGATCTTAAATGACAATGAAATGTCGATCTCGGAAAACGTGGGTGGCTTGAATAAATACCTAGCTAAATTATTGGCTGGACGCTTTTATCAAAGGGTTCGCGAGACTGGCAAAAAAGCCCTACATGGCATGAAACCCCTATCGGATTTTGTCGGCCGCGCCGAAGAGCATATGAAAGGAATGCTTTTACCTGGCACCTTATTTGAAGAGCTTGGTTTTCATTACAGCGGCCCCATTGACGGTCATGACTTGCCTACCCTGCTATCGACTTTAGAAACCATTAAGCAGCTTGATGGCCCCCAGTTTTTGCACATAGTCACGCGCAAAGGTAAAGGCTATGAACCGGCGGAAAATGATCCCATCGCTTATCATGGAGTACCGATTTTCGATCCAAAAGACTCCAACCTACCCAAAGGCAAAAAGCCTAAAACCTATTCCAACGTTTTCGGCGATTTTTTATGCGATATGGCGGCGCAAGATGAACGCCTAGTTGGGATCACTCCAGCAATGCGTGAAGGCTCGGATATGATTCGTTTTTCAAAAGAGTTTCCAGAGCGCTACTATGATGTGGGGATTGCCGAGCAACACGCAGTGACCGTTTCAGCCGGACTGGCCTGCGAAGGACTAAAACCCGTTTGTGCCATCTATTCGACTTTCTTACAGCGCGGCTATGATCAGCTCATCCACGATGTAGCATTGCAAAATCTGGACGTATTATTTGCCATTGATCGAGCCGGTTTAGTCGGTGGCGACGGGGCTACTCATAATGGCGCTTTCGATATTAGCTATCTTCGTTGTATCCCTAATATGGTGATTATGACACCTTCTGATGAAAACGAATGTCGTCAATGCCTTTACACCGGCTATACCTATCAAGGACCTGCTGCGGTGCGTTATCCGCGCGGAATGGGTACTGGAGTTGAACCCGAAAAGGCCTTTACCCCGTTTGAAATTGGTCGGGGTGAGATCAAAAGAAGTGGCGACAAGGTGGCAATCTTGGCCTTTGGCTCCATGCTTAAATTAGCGCTTGAAGTTGCAGAAGAAATTGACGCGACAGTAGCCGATATGCGCTTTGTAAAACCACTAGATGAAGCTTTGATCCAACAGCTTGCCGCGGCTCATGAACAATTAATTACGCTTGAAGAAAACGCCGTAATGGGCGGCGCGGGAAGTGCGGTTAATGAATTTTTGCTCGCCAATAACATTCACACAAGCATTCAAAATTTTGGATTACCGGATCGCTTTATTGAACATGGCGATACCAAAGACTTGCTTAAGCGCGTGGGTTTAACTAAAGCTCAAATTATTGCTGCTATCCAATAAATCGATAAAAGACTTGCAAAATAATTGCGGCAAAGACAGCAGCAATCAGATCGTCAATCATTATCCCAAAACCGCCATGGACTTTTTTATCCAGCCATTTAATCGGCCAAGGTTTGATAATATCAAAGAATCGAAAGAGCGCGAACCCTGCCAAAGCCCAATACCAAGTTAAAGGTAGCGCTATCATGGTGACCAAGTAGCCGCAGATTTCATCCCAGACAATGCCGCCATGATCGTGAACGCCAAGCTTTTTTGAACTGGCGCCGCACAACCAAATGCCAAAAACCGTCAAGGCTAGAGTTACCAGCAGGTAATGTTGCAGGCTTAAAAAGCTTAAGCCCAACCAGATAGGAATGGCGACTAAAGTTCCCCAAGTTCCTGGCGCTTTTGGTAATAGTCCGCTACCAAAGCCAAAGGCAAGCAAGTGAACCGGATCGGTTAATATGGTTTTGTTAAAAGACATGGCTTAAGCATCCCGATTAAAGTGTTGCCACGAATTTTCGGTAATCGGATAGGGCTCACCGTTAAGCAAGACATTTAAGCCTTGTGCACAAATAATGCCAACTCGAGTAACTTGAGTTTGTGTTTTCTGAGTTTGGGTTAGAATTTTTGCTCGGTGCTTTTTATTGGCTGTAAAGCATAACTGGTAGTCGTCACCGCCAGCCAAAGCCGACTGCCGCGCCGCTTCCAAACTTAGATGATTAATAAGACTTTCTGACAAAGGTAAAGCCTCAACATCAATCGAGGCGCCCACTTTACTTTGTACTAAAATATGGCCTAAATCTGCAAGCAACCCATCGGATACGTCGATAGCGGCAGTAGCAAACTTGGCCAACTTTCTCGCAAAGCTAGCCGCAAGTTGTGGTCGGGTTAACGCCAACCAAAGCTGCTGTTCATCAGCATTAAGTTGAGCTTTTTTATGCAGTTTTAATGCCGCTCTCGCAGCTCCTAGATTGCCCGTTACCCAAATATCATCCGCTATTTGAGCTTGGCTACGGCTTACAGCACGGCCCTTTTTGACCAAACCCAAGACGCTGATAGTAATGCTTAAGGCACCGCGAGTGGTATCGCCACCTATGAGATTAATCCGGTAGTGCTTAGCTTGGGCTTGCAACTCTTGGCTAAAGGCTTTAAGCCAATCAGGATCTATTTCAGGCAAACTCATGGCTAAAGTGAAGGCCAGCGGTTTAGCGCCCATCGCCAGCAAGTCGCTAACATTAGCGGCTAAAGCTTTATAAGCAATCTGTTGCGGACTAGCATCGGCAAAAAAATGCACTCCAGAGACTAGGGTATCGGTAGAAGTGACCAGTTGACGATTGTTAGGGATATCCAATACTGCACAGTCATCGCCAATCGACTGGATAATGGATTTTGATAACTTTTGTTCAAAGTTAAAAAATTTTTGGATAACCTCAAACTCAGTCATGATTTAGCAAACTATTATTCGTGAGGACGTAAATCTTTACTGATTTTATCCAAAACGCCATTCACGAATTTATGACCATCGGTGGCGCCAAAGGTTTTGGCAAGCTCGATCCCTTCGTTAATCACGACTTTTTTCGGAATATCGATGCGGTTTTTAAGCTCAAAAGCCGACAAGCGGACAATCGCACGCTCAATCGGATCAATATCTTCGATATCGCGCTCTAAAGCAGGCTCTAGTTTTTGATCCACCGTATCCAGATCCGTTAAAACTCCCATAAACAATTCTTGGAAATATTCCGTATCCACTTTTTTACTGTTCATAGTAGTTAAATATTGCGCTTCAATCTCATTAAGAGGATTGCCCGTCATTTGCCATTGATAAATGGCCTGCACTGCGTACTCGCGCGCTTTGCGTCTTGCTGCCGGTTTAAAACTCATGCTGGGAACCTCTAACTGTGTAAAACTTGTTTTAAATTAATCATTTCCACTGCTGTCGCCGCTGCTTCGCCACCCTTATTCATTTTGGCTGGGTTAGCTCTTTCTTCAGCTTGCGCTTCAGTATTGGTGGTTAAGATACCAAAAATAATCGGGATCTGCTCATCAAGAGAAACCCGCATCAAACCTGCACTCGACTCAGCCGAGACAAAATCAAAATGCGGCGTATCGCCTTTTATGACCACGCCAATCGCAATAATTGCATCGAAGTTACCACTTTTCGCTGCCTGTTGCGCAGCAAAGGGTAATTCATAAGCACCAGCCACATTAAAAGTTTCTAAGGCATCATTGGGCACTGATAATTCCGAGAGTTTTTCCCGCGCCCCCTCAATCATCATTTCGATCAATGGTTCATTAAAGCGAGCGTGCACTATGGCAATTCGACCGCCTTGGTACTGGGTTGCTGAAAAGTCGAGTTTAAAGTTACTCATCCTATTTATCCTACTAATATTATTGCTGGCTTATTCAGAAATATTTTCGATAATCTCTAGGCCGTATCCGGCAAGCCCCGTATATTTCGAACCGAAACTCAACAAGCGCATTTTATGCACACCTAAGTCCGCCAAAATTTGCGAGCCAATGCCAACGGTTCTTTTTTTCTGCCGCTGCTGCCCTTGTGTTAAATCTTGCCCTTTATCTTCTTGCTCGAATTTGCGAATTTTCTGCAACAATTCTTCGTTAGATTCTTTGTTGGCAAGCACCACCACCACGCCCTCGCCTTCTGCTGCAATTCGCTCAATCGCATTAGCTAAAGTCCAACTGGATTTATTGCCACGCTGCGCTTCAAGCAAATCACCTAAACTGTTAGCCAAATGCACCCGCACTAACGCTGAATCTTTTTGCTGCGGCTGGCCTTTGACCAAGGCGAAGTGAATTTGTTGGTCAATTGAATCTTGGTAAGTATGTAACCGAAAATCGCCATGCTCGGTCGGCCAATGGCATTCTGAGACTTTTGCTACCGACTTTTCCTTAGTTGAGCGGTATTCAATCAAGTCAGCAATAGTGCCAATTTTTAAATCATGCTTTTGAGCAAATACTTCCAGATCAGGACGGCGCGCCATGGTGCCATCTTCATTTAAAATTTCCACAATCACCGCGGCTGGCTCAAAACCGGCTAAACGTGCCAAATCGCAACTGGCTTCGGTATGCCCTGCTCGATTTAACACCCCGCCAGGCTGCGCCATAATTGGAAAAATATGTCCTGGTTGCACTATATCCGCCGGTTTTGCATCTTTAGCTACAGCGGCCAAAATAGTACGCGCTCTATCTGCAGCAGAAATACCGGTAGTGACACCTTCGGCGGCTTCGATGGAAACGGTAAAGTTGGTGCTAAATTTGGCGCCATTTTGATTCGACATCAAAGGCAAATTCAATTGCTCACAGCGTGCCTCGGTCATCGGCATACAGACCAAACCACGAGCGTGGCTGACCATAAAATTAATGTCTTCAGGACGCACTTGCGAAGCAGCCATCACCAGATCGCCTTCATTTTCGCGATCTTCATCGTCCATCAAAACCACCATTTTGCCCTGACGGATATCTTCAATTATGTCTTCAATGCTATTTAACTTCATACTTTAGCCTAACATTCAGCCTAATTTTCGGCTTGCTTTTCTGCGGTCATTAGCCGCTCTAAATAACGCGCCACCAAGTCGATTTCCAAATTGACTTGAGTGCCTGCTTGATAAGAATCAGCAATAGTTTCCTGCAAGGTATGCGGCACTAAATTCAAATAAAAACCATCCGCCACTAAATCGTTTACTGTCAAACTGATCCCATCCACGGTTATCGAGCCTTTAATGGCAATAAATTTCAAAACTTCTTGCGGCGCCTTTATATGATATTGGATGGAGCGAGCGGCGTCTTGGATGCTAGCCACTTCACCAATCGCATCCACATGACCGGAAACCATATGGCCGCCAAATCGAGTGGTTGGTAACATTGCTTTTTCAAAATTCACCGGCTGTCCAACTTGATAATCTTTAAAGCGGGTTACGCGAATGGTTTCCACTGACGCGTCCGCCTTAAAACCATCCTCAAGCTTTTCAATAACGGTTAAGCAAACACCATTACAAGCAATACTGTCGCCCAGCTGCACATCTGACAAGCCCAATTTACCCGTATTGAATTGGTAAATAGCATCGCCTTTATCGTCATCGATCGCTTTCGGCTCTATGGCGACAATGCGGCCGGTGGCTTCAATAATTCCTGTAAACATCTAGTTCTTCACTACCGTTTTTTTACTAGGTTATAGGTCAGTTTCAAATCTTCGCCAATCACACGAGTATCCTCTAATTGCAAGGCTATAGATTGGGCCATTTGAGTAAAAGGCAAGTTCAGCATGGATTGCGCTGTCGCCCCCATCAACTTTGGTGCCATATACACCACCAGTTCATCTGCCAGTTGCTGCTTGATAAAAGCAGCAGCCAAACCAGAACCTGCCTCGACCAAAACTTGGTTGATACCCTTATCCGCTAGACGCAATAACAACTCGTATAAATCTACTTTGCCATCGGCAGTCGGCTCAAAAACTTCTTGGTTGACGCCGGCAGGATATTCTTTATTTTGCCATTGTGTAGTCGCCAGCCAAGCTTCGCCTTCTAGCTGAAAAATTTTAGCATCAGCATCCACCAAACCTTGCGAGTCAATCACCACTCGTAACGGCTGCGCAAAGTACTCATTACTTAAAAACTCTGGATCGCGCACATTCATCGATGGGTTATCCGCAATCACGCTAGCAGAGCCGGTAATGATTGCACAAGATTCTGCGCGCAATCGCTGCACATCAGCTCTCGCCGCTTGACCAGTGATCCACTGACTTTCACCTGAGGCCATGGCAATTTTTCCATCGAGACTGGTGGCCATCTTAATGGTGACTTTAGGCAACCCATGGATCATGCGCTTGACAAAGCCTACATTTAGTTGCTGTGCAGCTGCTTCCAGCAAACCGACCTCAACCTCGACTCCGGCTTTTTGTAATAGCTCAATCCCCTGACCAGACACCAAAGGATTAGGATCTTGCATCGCGCACACTACTCGAGTGATACCCGCTTGAACTAATGCTAAAGCGCAAGGCGGTCTTTTACCAAAATGGCAGCAAGGCTCCAGCGTGACATAAGCAGTCGTGCCACTTAAGTCCTGCTGAGCGCTGTTGCTTGCATTGCTGATAGCATTAACTTCCGCATGATTTAAGCCCGCTTTTTGATGCCAACCTTCTGCTAGAACTTCAGAATCTTTGGCTATCACGCAGCCCACTCGCGGATTAGCGCGAGTGGTAAACCAACCTTTTTCAGCTAGTTTGATGGCGCGCGCCATATAAAGCGCATCTTGCGAAGTAATGTTCACTTGAAAATTATGGCTTTCTGTTATTTTGGTAGTGATACATAAATATAGCGAATAGGCTGACTGATATTAGGGTCACAATCGCCTTGATAATTAACTATCACTTCTTGTTTCTGTGCAGACATAGATAATAATAGCGCATACCAGTTTTTCCCGGTTTGATTATCAGTATTAAAGTAATAGTATTTGCTACCAGACTTACAAGAATCATCATGTAAGTTGAAAAAAATTTTTCCGTCATCTCCAGTAGGGTAAATCCGCTTCACTTTACCCTGAGCAGTTCCTCCTTCAACTAACATCGAAAAAGAAATCATTAAAACTAATAATATTATTTTATACATATCATCCTCCCTTTTATTTATCGCTTTCCAATTTGTCGATTTCTTCGCGGAAAGCTTGTACGTCTTTAAAATCTCGATAAACCGAAGCAAAGCGCACATAAGCGACCTTATCTAAACCTTTTAGCGCCGCCATTACCTGCTCGCCGACTACGTTCGAGTCCACCTCTCGCTCGCCAGTGGCGCGCAAAAAAGACAAGATTTTATTAATCGCCGCCTCTAGTGCCTCGACACTGACTGGGCGTTTTTCTACGGCTTTGGTTAAGCCAGCACGCAGCTTATCTTCATTAAAGGGTTCGCGAGTGCCATCAGATTTAACCACTTTAGGCATCACCAACTCTGCAGTTTCAAAGGTAGTATAGCGCTCGCCACAAGACAAACACTCGCGACGGCGACGCACCTGCGAACCATCGGCTACCAGGCGCGAATCAATCACCTTGGTGTCGTTATTTGAACAGAATGGGCAGTGCATAGTCGCTCCTTAAAACCATCGCTTCCGAAAACAAGCCTTACGCTTTGTAAACTGGAAAACGCGCCGTTAATTGCAAGACTTTCGTTTTCACCGTTTCAATCGTGTCTTGATTTTCAATGTCATCTAAAATATCACAAATCCAGCCAGCCAACTCAGTTACTTCGGCTTCTTTAAAACCGCGTGTGGTCACCGCAGGGGTACCCATGCGCAAACCGGAAGTGACAAAAGGTGAGCGCGGTTCATTCGGCACCGTATTTTTATTAACCGTAATATTGGCTGCGCCTAAGGCTGCTTCTGCATCTTTACCGGTAATATCCTTATCGATTAAGTCAATCAAGAACAAGTGGTTATCGGTACCGCCCGAAACAATTTTAAAGCCTCGCTCCATTAACACCTCCGTCATGGCTTTGGCATTGGCTTTGACTTGTTTTTGGCTAGCTTTAAACTCATCGCTTAGCGCTTCTTTAAAAGCCACTGCTTTGGCAGCGATGATGTGCATCAAAGGGCCGCCCTGACCACCGGGGAAAACCGCTGAGTTTAATTTTTTCTCTAACTCTGGATTGGCCTTGGCCAAAATAATACCACCACGAGGACCCGCTAAGGTTTTATGAGTGGTCGAGGTTACCACATCCGCATAAGGCACTGGATTGGGGTATTCGCCCGCTGCGATCAAACCCGCCACATGCGCCATATCGACGAATAAATAGGCACCAACTTTATCGGCGATTTCACGAAACTTAGCCCAATCAACCACTCGGGAATAAGCAGAGAAGCCGGCAATAATCATTTTCGGCTTATGCTCAAGCGCCAAGGCTTCCACATTGGCCATATCGATATAGCCATTTTCGTCAACGCCATACTCAACCGAATTATAGATCTTGCCTGAAAAATTGACTTTTGAACCGTGAGTTAGGTGGCCGCCATCGGATAAGCTCATACCCAAAACCGTATCACCAGGCTTCAATAAGGCCATATAAACCGCGGCATTGGCTTGCGAGCCGGAGTGCGGCTGGACATTGGCATAGTCAGCACCAAACAATGTTTTTAAACGTTCGATCGCTAATTTTTCCGCCACATCCACGTATTCACAACCGCCGTAATAGCGCTTATCAGGATAGCCTTCGGCGTATTTGTTGGTTAACACCGAGCCTTGCGCCTGCATCACCCGCATGCTGGTGTAATTTTCCGAAGCGATAAGCTCGATATGCTCTTCTTGCCGTTGTTGCTCAGCTTCCATCGAAGCCATCAATTCTGGATCAAAGTCTTTTAGTGGAGTAGTGTTTCCCAACATAGCAAAGCCTCAAAATATTTGGTTAAGCGTAAAATTTTAGTGGCGTCATTTTAACCGATCAGAAGGTGAAATGCGCGGCTATTCTTGATAAAAATAACGCCTTAACTGGTAGTAAAATCGGCAGGTCTTAACCGTTAAAACCATCCTCGGTTGGATTCCAGTTCACGGCGACACTGCTTGTATTGATTGGAAAAACTTAACGAGCGAGCTTTGACCTTGTCGGCGACTTTAAGCAGCCAAGCTTTATTGTTATAAGTTTTACGTTTATAGCCACCCCAACCTTCGTGATAGGCCAAGTATTGGGCTCTGGCGTCCCATTTGGAAATGCCAAGCTTGCGGTGACTGGTGGCGGTATACCAGCCAATAAAATCGATAGCATCATCAAAATCATCGCGATCAGCGCCACTATTACCGGTAGCCCTAATGTATGTATCCCAAGTGGATTCTAAGGCTTGGGCATAGCCGTAAGCATTCGATGGGCGCGGGCCAGGAATAAAGCCGAGATACCATTTGCGAGGCGGCTGGGCATCGTGTTGAAATTTAGATTCTTGGTGCATAATAGCCAGTTGCACATGGATCGGTGTTCCCCATTTATCTTGCGAATCAATTGCTGCCTCGTACCAGTCCTCATCGGCTAATACGCTACACAAATTATTGACATTGCTGGGTTTAAAAGTTGCACAAGAAGTAAGCAATAACAGGGTGACAAATGTCAGTATTTTTGACGGTTTAGAGCACAAGTAAGTATTTCCTCACATTTTTTAACACAATTTACAAAATTTCCAAAAAAGTAATCCGACAAGCCAGTCGTTCGATGGTAAAGTATAGCCTATTCCTATAAGTAACATACTGTAATTTATGAAGAAATTACTTTTGCTAGACGATGATAAAAAATACCTAGCAGAAACGGTGAAAGAATTAAAACTTGCGGGCTGTGACATTACCTATCTCAACTCAGGTTCGCAGGCGCTCGAATTTGTGGAGCAACACAAATCGGAACTCGGCATGATCATCATCGCTTTGAATAATGCCTTGGGCTATCCCACTGTGCGCAAAGTCAAACGAGCGGTTCAAAACACCATCGACATTTGTATCTATTCCGATAGCGGCAGCACTTCGTTACGTGAGTGGGTTTATCGCCAACAAATTAATGCTTTTTTTACGGCTCCTTTTGAGAAGGATGATTTGATTGACGATTGCAAACGAATCATCCTGAAAAAGAACATTCACTTTAGCCATAAACAACTTTTAGGATTAACGGAGGTGTTAGCCAAATACACCGATAGCGCTGACAATTTGGTGCAAAAACACGCGGCTAATTCTAACTCGATCCAAGAGTTGCAACATAAGTTAGCACGCTCTTTAACCAACTTCGAGCACCAAAAAAACTTTTTAACCGAAGTCCAATAAGAACTGAATTACAGGCTCAATCAAACCAATTAAAAACTCGGGCAGAATAAGTGTATAGACCTTATCAGTCTTAATGCGTAATTCGCAGCAGGGGCATTTTGCACTTGCTCGATACTCAATATTTAAAGCACAACCTTGTATTCATTTGAAATTAATCTTGATAAGCCCCATCATAGTATTGAGATACAATTTTTGGAGTAGCCATGAGTTCTGAGCCGCCGGTTCTCACTAAGACTAAAGATGACAAAGCTAAAGAGCTTGATGCTTTTGAAATAAGCAACCAAGACTATAAAAAACATTATTCCGATGAATCTTTTTGGCAGAAAACAAAGCAATTTGCCATCAAAATTGGCAAAGAAGCCATGGAGAAGTCCCTGATCATGTATTACTGCATGAAAGATCCGGACACTCCAGCAAAGCATAAAAGCATCATTTTAAGCGCGCTTGGCTATTTTATTCTGCCAGTAGATTTAATACCCGATATTTTGCCGGGGGGTTGGATGGATGATTTAGGTGCCTTGGCATTAGCCTTCTCAACCGTGACCAGTTCTATTAAAGAAGAGCATTTAACATTAGCCCAACAAAAACTTGATAAGTTTTTCAAAAAAAATCATGATCAAGTAACTGAAACTAAAAAATAACCACAATTAGCAACCCACTAAGATGCCGCAAACTGCTGAAACCGAATCCAAACTAATACAAGCTTACGGTATTTTCCTTTTTGAAAACGACCACCCCACGGTAAAAGAGTTAGAAGAAGCTTATGTGCCCAGTGTGCATGGCCATAAAACCTGGGATTCCAGTTTTTTAATTATGGATTATTTGCTGCACAAGCACTTACTCAAGCCAAAAAAGAAAGTGATGGAATTGGGCTGCGGCTGGGGGCCAGCCAGTGTTTTTTGTGCTGAAAATAGCGGCGCTAAAGTTACTGGTGTCGATTTGGATGAAGATGTGTTTCCCTTTTTTCAAGCACAGGCCGAAATCAATCGCGTTAAGGTCAAAACCTTAAGAAAATCTTTTCAACAATTAAAAAAAGCAGAGTTTGCTAAATTCGATCTAGTGTTTGGCGCAGATATTTGCTTCTGGGACTCGCTCACGCCAATTCATTTCAAACTGATCAAGCGCGCCTTAAAAGCTGGTGTTAAAGATATTATTTTTGCCGATCCTGGCCGTTCGCCATTTTATGAGTTAGTAGAACTGTGCCAGAAGCATTTTCAGGCAGAATACCTCGACTGGTATTCCGTAGAACCAGAAAAGTTTGAAGGCTACATTCTGCACATTAAAAATAGTTAACACTAATTTGCGCTGCCAATAGCTTCTATTTATAGCTATAGCATACGACAAAGCCTCTATTTGTTGATCTAAATCAAAATCCTTTACTGCTGATTTGCTAGAGTATTAGCATTACTTTAGGAGGTCTTGATGGAATTAATTAAAGAATTATTCTCCAGCCCATTCGGTATTTTAAGCGCCTTGGTCATTCTTTTCATGTTTGGTATGGCCATCTTTTTTATTATTTTGTTTATTAAAAAATCTGGGAAACAATCAAAACCAAAATAAACTCAGCAAATTAACAAACAAAAAACCGGCAAAAGCCGGTTTTTTAAGAACTTCGAGAAAAAGTCAGAAAATTACTCTTCTACTGCTTCTTCTTCAAAATCTTCTTCAACTACTGGACGATCAACTAACTCGACGTAAGCCATTGGAGCATTGTCACCTGGACGGTTACCACACTTCAAAATACGCAAATAACCACCCGGACGCTCTTGGTAACGAGGACCAAGCTCTGCAAACAATTTAGCTACAGCTGCATTGTCACGAATACGAGCAAAAGCTAAACGACGGTTAGCAACCGTGTCTTTTTTTGCTAAGGTGATTAGTGGCTCAGCAACACGACGCAATTCTTTTGCTTTTGGCAAAGTAGTGCGAATAAGTTCATGTTCGATTAATGACGCAGTCATGTTTTTGAACATAGCCTTACGGTGTGAGCTGTTACGATTTAATTGACGACCTGATTTACGATGACGCATATTGAGTTCCTCACTCTATTTAATCTCAGCCTGCTGTAGTACTGAGAAAGCTTTCTAAGTGGCTAAATTTGTCATTGGCTTTGTTGAAAGTTGTATTCAAGGCGTTTATTTAGAAGAACTAAACTTCGCTATTTCATACCACTTTTGCTGCGCAACTAAGCAAATTTTTAACACTTAGTATTGATAATGTAAAACTAGTGTTTTACCGTTTTGAAATAATCATCGAAACAATTACTTCTTTAAAAACAAAGCTCTAACAATACAATTAGAGCTTTATTAATGTATTAACTGACGCTCAATTATCCTAGGAATTAACCTTCTAGAATGCTTGATGGCGGCCAGTTTTCTAAACGCATACCCAAAGACAAACCGCGTGAAGCCAATACGTCTTTGATTTCCGTTAATGACTTCTTACCCAAGTTAGGCGTTTTAAGAAGTTCAACTTCGGTACGTTGTACCAAGTCACCAATATAATGGATATTCTCAGTCTTCAAACAGTTAGCAGAACGTACAGTTAACTCTAAATCGTCTACTGGACGTAAAAGAATTGGATCAACTTCCGGCTCTTCTTTTTCAGGCTCAGCTTGCTTTTCGTCTTTTAAGTCAACGAAGGCTGCCAATTGCTCTTGAAGAATGGTCGCGCTACGGCGGATCGCTTCTTCAGGATCGATAGTGCCATTAGTTTCCAAGTCCAAAACTAATTTATCTAAGTTGGTACGCTGCTCTACACGCGCCGCTTCGACGGTGTAAGATACTTTTTTCATTGGGCTGAAAGAAGAATCTACGTGTAAAACACCAATTGGCTTATCTTCGCCTTCTGGCAGTTTACGCGTATTCGATGGCTCATAACCACGACCTAAGCGAACGTTAATGCGCATGCTTAAAGCACCGCCTTTGTTCAAGGTCGCGATATAGTGATCTTTATTAACCACTTCTGCACCAGCAATTTCTTCGATATCAGCAGCTGTAACTACGCCTTCGCCTTTTTTCTGCAAAGTCAAAGTCGCTTCTTCTTTATCTTCAAGAAGTACAGCCAAACCTTTCAAGTTCAAAAGGATATCAATTACGTCTTCTTGAACACCTTCAATAGCAGAGTATTCGTGAAGCACGCCGTCGATTTCAACTTCAGTTACCGCCGCACCTGGCATTGAAGACAATAAAATGCGACGAAGAGAATTACCTAAAGTGTGTCCAAAACCACGCTCAAAAGGTTCTAAAATCACACGAGCTTTTGTGCCTTCGTTAGACTCAACCTTAATTTGACGCGGAGTTAGAAATTCAGTAGCTGACATAATATCCCTCTTCTAAGGATTAAAAAATTGGTAATTAAGTAATGCATTTTCAGCATTGCTCTTAAACGCACAAAAGCCTGATAGTAAAAACTCTCAGGCTTTGGCGTTTCAAACCGCTATGGATTACTTCGAGTAAAGCTCCACAATTAGGTTTTCATTAATGCTAGCGTCTAGTTCAGAACGCTCTGGTTGGCGCTTGAAAGTGCCTTCCATTTTCTTCGCATCAACGTCAATCCACTCAGGCTTATCGCGCTGTGCAGCCAATTCCAAAGCAGCTACGATACGCGCTTGCTTTTGACATCTTTCGCGCACAGAAACCACATCTTCAGACTTAACTACGTATGAAGGAATGTTTACTGGTTTGCCATTAACAAGGATTGCTTTGTGGCTTACTAGTTGACGAGCTTCGTTGCGCGTAGCAGCATAGCCCATGCGGAAAACCACGTTATCCAAGCGTGACTCTAAAAGTTGCAACAAGTTACCACCAGTTGCGCCTTTAAGACGATCAGCTTCTTTATAGTAGTTACGGAATTGACGCTCTAGTACACCGTAGATACGACGAACTTTTTGCTTTTCACGTAACTGTAAACCATAGTCTGACAAGCGACCACGACCGGCACCGTGTTGACCTGGTTTTGTTTCAATTTTACATTTAGTCTCAATTGCACGAACGCCTGATTTGTGTCCTAGATCGACACCTTCGCGACGCGACAATTTAAGTTTTGGACCTAAATATCTAGCCATTTTAAACTCCCGTTAAGCTCTAGGTTAGACGCGACGCTTTTTAGGCGGACGACAACCGTTATGAGGGATTGGTGTCACGTCAGTAATGTTAGTGATCTTAAAACCCGCAGCGTTTAATGCACGCACCGCAGATTCACGACCTGGTCCAGGACCTTTAACAAATACTTCAACATTCTTCATACCCATTTCTTTTACTACTTGCGCAGCGCGATCAGACGCAACCTGTGCAGCAAATGGAGTAGATTTACGTGAACCACGGAAGCCAGAACCACCAGCAGTTGCCCATGAAAGAGCATTGCCTTGGCGGTCTGTGATGGTGATGATGGTATTGTTAAATGACGCGTGAATGTGCGCCATACCATCAACAACATGCTTTTTGACTTTCTTTTTCGTAGAACGAGGTGATTTAGCCATGTTTAATAATACCTAAATTATTTCTTAATAGGTTTGCGAGGACCTTTACGGGTACGGGCGTTTGTCTTCGTACGTTGACCACGAAGTGGCAAGTTACGACGGTGACGAATGCCTCGGAAACAACCCAAGTCCATCAAACGTTTAATATTCATGTTGATTTCGCGACGCAAATCACCTTCAACGGTAAATTTGCTCACCTCGTTACGTAGATTTTCAATTTGGTCTTCGTTCAAATCTCTGATCTTTGCAGTAGGTTCTACCCCTGCATCAGCACAGATAGCCTGTGCACGAGGACGACCGATACCATAGATAGCGGTCAATGCGATCTCAGCATGCTTATGTACCGGAATGTTAATACCAGCTATACGAGCCATTAACAGTTTCTCCTAAAATTTTGATTAAGCAAGCTTTGAAAGGGCGCGTATTCTAGCCCTTCAAAGCGCAAAAATCAACCAATTAAATTCACTAACCTTGACGCTGTTTATGGCGTGGGTCAGTACAAATTACACGAACTGCACCGTGACGACGGATCACTTTACAGTTACGGCACATTTTTTTAACAGAAGCACGAACTTTCATTTGCTACTCCAACATCCTTAGCGTCCACGAACACGACCGCCAGGGCCTTGTTTGTGAAGATTCGCTTTCTTTAGCACTGAGTCATATTGTTGTGACATCAAGTGCGCTTGCACTTGCGCCATAAAATCAATGGCTACAACAATAATAATCAGTAGTGATGTTCCACCAAAGTAGAACGGATAATTAAAGAACAAGATCAAAAATTCAGGTAACAAACAGACCGCGGTCATGTAAAGCGCGCCCCAGAATGTTAGGCGAGTAGTCACTTTATCAAGATAGCTGGCAGTTTGTTGACCAGGACGAATACCTGGAATGAATGCACCTTGCTTCTTTAAATTCTCAGCTGTGTCGCGTGGGTTTTGAGTCAATGCGGTATAGAAGAACGCAAAGAAAATAATACCCGCTGCATACATCAGCATATATACAGGCTTACCTGGCTGTAAGTTCTGCGCCAAAGTTGTAAACCAAGTCACTTCGCCCGAACCGGTCGAGAACCAAGACAATAAAGTACTTGGGAACAAGACGATACTTGAGGCAAAGATCGCAGGGATTACACCCGCCATATTAACTTTTAACGGCAAGTAAGAGCTTTGGGCTGCGTAAACTTTGTTGCCTTGTTGGCGTTTCGCGTAGTTAATGGTGATACGACGCATCGCGCGTTCGACCCAAACGATGAAATAAATCACGCCTAGGGCAAAAATAGCGAAGATCAATACTTCCAGAATGTTACGAGTGCCATCATAGGCTTCCGAGAACATTTGGGCGATTGAAGGCGGTAGACCCGCAACGATACCAACCAAGATAATGATAGAGATACCATTACCAATACCACGCTCAGTGATTTGCTCACCAAGCCACATCAAGAACATAGTCCCCGTTACCAACGTTACGATAGCAACGAAGTAGAAAGAGATGTCAGGATTATCCACCAAACCAGGGATCATCTTTGGTAGCTGAGTCGCCATACCAAAGGCTTGAACCGTAGCCAATACCACCGTGAAATAACGAGTGTATTGGTTGATTTTGCGCTGGCCTGTTTGACCATCTTTCTTCAGTTCTTTTAAACGTGGATCAACGTAGCTCAAGATTTGCATGATAATCGATGCCGAGATGTACGGCATGATACCCAATGCAAAAACCGAAGCACGCTCAAGCGCACCGCCTGAGAATACGTTGAACAGATCAAAAATACCGGTTTGTTGAGCCAAGAAGTCAGCTAATACCTGACCATTAACTCCAGGAACCGGAATAAAAGATCCAATACGGAATACCACAATAGCAAGAAGCACAAACAGCAAACGCTGTTTGAGCTCCGATAAGCCACCGCTTTTCGCGAGTTGCTGTGGATTCAAGGCCATTAGCTTTGCGCCTCTTCTTGGGCAGCCTCTTCCACTTTGCCGCCTGCCGCTTCGATAGCCGCTTTAGCGCCTTTAGTCACACGAATACCGCCAGTCACGGTTACCGCACGATCAATCTCGCCAGACAACATAATTTTAACGTTTTGGATGTTGTTAGTGATGATGCCCGCTTTTTTCAAGCTCAACATATCCACTACTTCACCTTCAACTTTAGCCAACTCACCAAGGCGAACTTCAGCCGAAACCAAAGCTTTGCGTGATTTGAAACCGAACTTAGGTAAGCGCTGTTTCAAAGGCATTTGACCACCTTCAAAACCGATTTTCACTTTACCGCCAGAACGCGATTTCAAACCCTTGTGACCACGACCTGCAGTCTTACCATCGGTAGAACCGATACCACGACCAACACGTTTGGCTTTTTTCTTACTACCAGGAGCTGGCATTAAAGTATTTAAACGCATGTCATTACTCCTCTACAGAAACCATGTAGTAAACTTTGTTTACCATACCGCGAGTTGAAGGGGTATCTTCAACTTCAACCGTATGACCGATGCGACGCAAGCCTAAGCCAGTTAAACACGCTTTATGCGCTTTTAAGCGGCCAATGCTAGAACGCGTCTGCGTTACTTTCATCATTTTCTTAGCCATTGTCTTAGTCCAAAATCTCTTCTACAGTTTTGCCACGCTTAGACGCCATAGCTTCAGGAGAAGACATTTGCTTCAAACCGTTAATCGTTGCACGAACGATGTTAATTGGGTTTGTAGAGCCTACGCTTTTCGCTAAAACGTTTTGTACGCCAAGCACTTCGAATACCGCACGCATTGCACCACCAGCGATGATACCAGTACCTTCAGAGGCTGGTTGCATATACACTTTTGATGCGCCGTGACGAGCATTAATTGGGTGTTGCAAAGTGTGACCGTCTTTCAAATCCACTTGGATCATGTTGCGACGAGCTTGCTCCATTGCTTTTTGAATAGCAGTTGGAACTTCTTTCGACTTACCACGACCGAAACCGATTTTACCTTTACCATCACCAACAACAGTCAAAGCTGTGAAACCGAAGATACGACCACCTTTAACTACTTTAGCAACACGGTTTACGTTGACTAATTTCTCAACTAAACCTTCTTGATTTTCTACTTCTCTAGCCATCTGTCGTCACCTTAGAATTGTAAGCCTTTTTCACGAGCCGCATCAGCTAACGCTTGCACACGACCATGATATTTGAAACCACTACGGTCAAAAGCAACTTGCTTTACGCCCGCTTCCAAAGCACGCTCCGCTACTAGAGTGCCAACATGCTTAGCTGCATCTACGTTACCAGTCGACTTCACGTCACCGCGAACTGACTTTTCAACCGTAGAAGCACTAGCAATTACAGAACCATTTTCGCCAGAAATTACTTGAGCGTAAATATGACGAGGCGTTCTGTTCACGACTAGGCGGTTAGCGCCTAACTCGTGCATTTTCGCGCGGCTTTTAGTCGCACGACGAATACGTTGAATTTTCTTTTTCATCTCTTAAGCCCTACTATTTCTTCTTAGCTTCTTTACGAACAATGTGCTCGTCAACGTAACGTACACCTTTACCTTTATAAGGCTCTGGTGGACGGTAAGCGCGAATTTTCGCCGCGACTTCGCCAACAACTTGCTTGTCCGCACCCTTGATCACTAGTTCCGTTTGCGAAGGCGCTTCAACTGTGATGCCTTCTGGAACTTCGTGAACTACAGGATGCGAGAAACCCAGGGTTAAGTTAACTTTCTTGCCTTGAACGTTTGCACGATAACCAACACCCACTAACTGAAGCTTCTTTTCAAAACCATCAGTTACGCCAACAACCATGTTGTTAACTAGTGAACGGAAAGTACCGGCCATTGCCCAGTTAGTAGCAGAGTCTGAAGGAACGAAAGTAACTTCGCCGTCTTCAACTTTAACTACTACGTCTTGGTGCAACGCTTGCTCAAGGGTTGCTTTTGAACCTTTTACACTGATCACGCCGTCTTTGATGTTGATGTCAACACCTGAAGGGATAGATACAGCGCTTTTTGCTACACGTGACATCTTAAACTCCCCTTACGCTACAGTGCAGATGACTTCACCACCGTGGCCCGCTTTACGCGCCGCACGATCGCTCATGACACCTTTCGAGGTTGAAATAATGGAAACGCCCAAACCACCGATAACTTTCGGTAACTCGTCTACTTTTTTGTAGATACGTAAACCTGGACGGCTTACACGCTTTAACTCATCAATTACTGGACGACCTTGATGGTATTTCAATTCAACCGTCATAGTCGCTTTGACTTCGTCAGAAACACTAAAACCGCTGATGAAACCTTCATCAGTCAATACTTGTGCAATTGATGCTTTTAATTTTGAAGCAGGCATGTTTACGCTTTTCTTCGCAGCAGCTTGGCCGTTACGAATACGAGTCAACATATCTGCAATAGGATCTTGCATACTCATGATCTATTCTCCCGACTACCAGCTTGCTTTAACTAAACCAGGAACGTCACCTTTCATCGCGTGCTCACGTAATTTGTTACGGCAAAGACCGAATTTACGTAAGTAAGCGTGAGGACGACCTGTGACACGACAACGGTTACGTTGACGAGAAGGACTTGCGTCACGTGGTAGCTTTTGCAATTTCACTTGTGCTTCCCAAACCTCTTCTTCAGAAGACTTAGGATTGTTAATGATTGCTTTAAGCTCCGCACGTTTTGCTGCGAATTTAGCCACTGTTTTGGTGCGCTTTAGTTCGCGCTGAACCATAGATGTTTTAGCCATTGCGCGTTCCTTATGATTTCAATGGGAAGTTGAACGCATCTAATAAAGCACGTCCTTCTTCGTTGTTAGCTGCAGTCGTAGTGATGGTAATGTCCATACCACGGATTTTATCAACTTTGTCATAATCAATTTCAGGGAAAATGATTTGCTCTTTGATACCTACAGAATAGTTACCGCGACCGTCGAATGATTTAGGATTTAAACCACGGAAGTCACGAATACGAGGAATCGCAATTGAAATGAAACGCTCAAGGAATTCCCACATACGCTCACCGCGTAGGGTTACCTTGCAACCAATCGGGTAGTCATCACGAATTTTAAAGCCAGCAACAGATTTGCGAGCTTTAGTGATAACCGGCTTTTGGCCTGAGATTGCGGTCATATCGTTGACTGCGTGTTCCAGTATTTTCTTGTCCGCAATAGCTTCACCCAGACCCATGTTTAATGTGATCTTGGTAATGCGTGGGACTTGCATAACTGACTTGAAACCAAACTTCTCTTGAAGTTGGTCTACTACAGTCTCTTTATAAAAGTTGTGCAGTTTCGCCATCTTAATAATTACCTATTTAAAATAAACTCTTTCTCAACAACCAGTGGAGCGATTAGATCGCACCGCCAGTTTTCTTAAAGAAGCGTGATTTTTTACCTTCTTCGACTTTGATGCCAACACGGTCAGCTTTACCAGTCTCAGGGTTATAAATCGCAACGTTGGATAAATCTAATGCCGCTTCTTTTTCTACGATACCGCCCTCAACAGGCATACCGTCAGCGCCTTGGCTTGGTTTTTGGTGTTTCTTAACCAAGTTAACGCCTGAAACAATCACGCGGCCATTTGGTAAGATGCGGTTTACAGTGCCGCGTTTACCTTTATCTTTGCCTGCGATTACGATGACTTCGTCGTCTTTCTTAATCTTTTGCATGATCTTATCTCTCTTACAATACTTCAGGTGCAAGTGATACGATCTTCATGAACTTGTCACCACGTAATTCACGTGTCACAGGTCCAAAAATACGAGTACCGATTGGTTGCAAGTTGTTGTTCAACATTACTGCCGCATTACCGTCAAACTTGATCAAAGATCCGTCTGGACGACGTACGCCTTTACGAGTACGAACAACAACCGCGTTCAACACGTCACCTTTTTTAACTTTACCGCGTGGAATCGCTTCTTTTACGCTCACCTTGATAACGTCACCAACGTTAGCATAACGGCGATGCGAACCACCCAGCACTTTAATACACATTACTCGACGAGCGCCTGAATTATCAGCTACGTCTAGCATTGATTGCATCTGGATCATGGTTTTCTCCGCTTAAACCCGCGCTAAAATGGCGCGAGAGTATACCATTAAATTTCTAAAATTCCTAACCCCAAATGGAAATGACTCCTTCGGGGTTAACCGACACAGTTTTGTTAGCTTGCGCTTTCTACAATCTCAACCAATTTAAACGATTTGGTTTTTGACAGTGGACGACACTCAGCTATCGTAACTACATCACCCATTTTGCACTCATTGGCTTCATCGTGTGCGTGGATCTTAGTAGAACGCTTGATGAATTTCCCATAGATTGGGTGCTTCACTTGACGTTCGATAAGAACCGTAATGGACTTATCCATCTTGTCACTGACGACTTTGCCTTGTAATGTGCGTTGAATTGATTCAGTGCTCATTATGAACCCGCCTTCTGGTTGATGATGGTTTTAACACGAGCGATGTTACGACGGATTTCACGAATTTCGTGAGTCGCTTCCATCTGCCCAGTGGCTTTTTCCATACGCTTTTTGAACTGTTCTTGTAACAACTCAACGAGTTGCACATTCAATTCTTCAACGCTTTTCTCTCTCAAATCTACAGCTTTCATTACATCACCGTACGTTTAACGAAAGTAGTTTTGAAAGGTAATTTAGCCGCTGCCAAAGCAAATGCTTCGCGCGCCAAACCTTCGTCAATACCTTCTACTTCATATAACATGCGACCAGGCTGAATCTGTGCTACCCAATACTCAACAGAACCTTTACCTTTACCCATACGAACTTCTAATGGCTTTTTAGTAATTGGTTTGTCAGGGAATACACGGATGTAAACTTTACCTTGACGCTTCATGTGACGAGTCATGGCACGACGAGCAGCTTCGATTTGACGAGCTGTCATACGACCACGGCCAGTTGCTTTTAATCCGAATTCGCCGAAGCTAACGTTCATGGTTTGAGAACCACGGTTACGCAGCTTATGTTGCTTACGGAATTTAGTTCTTTTAGGTAATAACATTATTCGCTACCCCTATTTCTTAGCTCGTGGTGCAGGCTTTCTGCGACGAGGTTTTTTATCTTCTTTTGGTTCAACAATTTCTTGACCAGGAAGAACTTCGCCTTTGAAAATCCACACTTTAATACCGATGATGCCGTAAGTAGTCAAAGCTTCGCAGTGTGCGTAATCGATGTTCGCGCGAAGTGTATGCAAAGGTACACGACCTTCACGATACCACTCAGAACGAGCAATCTCAGCACCGCCAAGACGACCACTAACCTGGATTTTGATACCTTCTGCACCAGCACGCATAGCGTTTTGTACCGCACGTTTCATAGCACGACGGAACATTACACGGCGCTCTAATTGCTGAGCTACGTTATCACCAACCAATTTAGCATCTAACTCAGGCTTACGAATTTGCTCAACTGAAACTTGAGCAGGAACGCCAGCCATGTTGCTAACTTTAGCGCGTAATTTCTCGATATCTTCACCTTTCTTACCGATAACGATACCTGGACGAGCGGTGTGAATAGTCACACGGATCGCTTTCGCAGGACGCTCGATGTCGATACGAGATACTGAAGCGCTCTTCAATTCTTTAACCAACCAGTTACGGATTTTGATATCACCTTCAAGGTTATCCGCATATTCTCCGCGCTCAGCATACCAAGTTGCGGTGTGCTTCTTAACGATACCTAAGCGGATACCATTAGGATGTACTTTTTGACCCATACTATCTCTCCTAGTTATCCGATACTTTTAGAGTAACGTGGCTTGATCTTTTCAAGATACGGTCGCCACGACCTTTCGCGCGCGGACGCATACGCTTAGCGGTAGCTGCTTCGTCAACGAAAATAGCCGAAACTTTTAATTCGTCGATGTCAGCGCCTTCGTTGTGCTCAGCGTTTGCAATCGCAGACTCAAGAACTTTCTTGATTAGACGAGCCGCTTTTTTAGGGCTGAATTCAAGAATGTTCAATGCTTTTTCTACTGGTAAGCCACGAACTTGATCTGCCACAAGACGCATTTTCTGTGCAGAGATGCTAGCGTTACGCAATTTTGCTGCTACTTCCATCTTTCACTCCTCGCCTTATCGCTTCTTGGCTTTTTTATCAACATCGTGACCATAGTAAGTACGAGTTAATACAAACTCGCCCAACTTGTGGCCTACCATGTCTTCGGAAACGAAAACTGGTACGTGTTGACGACCATTGTGAACGGCAATCGTCAAACCAACCATTTCCGGGAAAACGGTAGAACGACGAGACCATGTTTTAATTGGCTTTTTAGAGCCAGAGGCCGCAGCTTCCTCAACCTTCTTCAATAAGTGAAGGTCAATGAAAGGGCCTTTCTTTAATGAACGTGCCACTATGCTGTCCTCTATTTCTTGTTACGACGACGGACAATAAACTTGTCAGTACGCTTGTTCTTACGAGTTTTCTTACCCTTGGTTGGTACACCCCATGGAGTTACAGGATGACGACCACCAGAGGTACGCCCTTCACCACCACCATGCGGGTGGTCAACTGGGTTCATCGCTACACCACGAACCGTAGGACGAACGCCGCGCCAGCGAGTGGCACCAGCTTTACCTAGGCTACGAAGCATATGCTCAGAGTTACCTACTTCACCGATAGTCGCACGACCTTCGGCTAATACTTTACGCATTTCGCCAGAGCGAAGACGTAAAGTAACGTAAGCACCGTCACGCGCAACTAACTGAGCGTAAGCGCCAGCAGAACGCGCCATTTGCGCGCCTTTACCAGGTTTTAGCTCGATGTTGTGGATAACAGTACCCGTTGGAATATTACGCATTGGCAAAGTGTTACCCACTTTGATCGGCGCTGCATCACCAGAAATAATCTGAGCACCAGCCTTTAAGCCTTTTGGTGCGATGATGTAACGACGCTCACCGTCTGCATAGCAAACTAAGGCGATATGGGCGCTGCGATTTGGATCATATTCCAAACGCTCAACCGTCGCCGGGATAGCATCTTTGTTGCGCTTGAAGTCGATAACACGGTAGTGTTGCTTATGACCACCACCAACGTGACGTACGGTAATACGACCGTTGTTGTTACGACCACCATTTCTTGATTTCTTCTCTAACAAAGCAGCATGAGGTTTACCCTTATGCAAATCTTCGTTAACGACCTTAACGACAAAGCGACGGCCCGGAGAAGTTGGTTTAGCTTTAATTACTGCCATAACTAGTCTCCTTACTCAGCCACAAAGTCAAGATCTTGACCAGGCTTCAATGAAACGTAAGCTTTTTTCCAGTTGGCACGCTTACCTTGCACCATACCGAAACGCTTCGTTTTGCCTTTAACGTTTAAAGTACGAACTGAATCGACTTCAACTTCGAATAACGTTTCAACAGCTTTCTTGATTTCACGCTTAGTCGCATCAACTGCCACTTTGAACACAAACTGATTGTTTGTCTCAGCCAAAATCGTTGCTTTTTCAGAAACGTGAGGTGCCTTTAGGACTTTTAAGATTCTTTCTTGGTTCATCCTAATTTCTCCTCGATTTTCTTCACTGCCGCAACCGTCATAACCACCTTGTCAAAACCAATTAGGCTAACAGGGTCGATAGCGTCAACGTCACGAACGTCAACTTTATGCAAGTTACGAGAAGCCAAGAACAAGTTTTCGTCAACTGACTCAGTCACGATCAAAGCTTCTTTAGTGTTTAAATCTTTAAGTTTGCTAACAAGCTCTTTAGTCTTAGGAGCTTCTACTGCGAACTCTTCCACCACGATCAAACGCTCTTGACGAACTAATTCACTCAAGATGCTTTGGATCGCACCGCGATACATTTTCTTGTTAACTTTTTGCGTGTAGTCTTGAGGTTGTGCAGCAAAAGTCACACCACCTTTACGCCATAATGGAGAACGAATAGTACCGGCACGAGCACGACCAGAACCTTTCTGTTTCCAAGGCTTCTTACCACCACCGCTTACAGCGCTACGGTTTTTCTGAGCGCGAGTACCCGCGCGAGCAGCTGCCATATAAGCAACTACTACTTGGTGAACTAACGGCTCGTTGAATTCACGACCGAAAGCCACTTCAGAAACTTCAAGTGCGCCGCCAGTTGTCAAACTAATTTCCATAGTCAAACTCCTTAGGCTTAAGCTTTCTCAGCAGGACGCACGATAACGTCACCGCCGGTAGCGCCAGGTACGGCACCTTTGATTAATAACAAATTGCGTTCCGCATCAACTCGTACAACTTCTAACGTTTGTACTGTTACGCGCTCCGCACCCATGTGGCCAGACATTTTCTTACCTTTGAATACGCGGCCAGGCGTTTGGTTTTGACCAATCGAACCTGGAGCACGGTGAGAAACCGAGTTACCGTGGGTAGAATCTTGTCCACGGAAATTCCAACGTTTGATCGCGCCAGCGTAACCTTTACCTTTAGAAGTACCAGTTACGTCAACTTTTTGGCCAGCTTCAAAAGTTTCGACATTAATAGTGCCGCCAACTTCAAAACCTTCTAGTGTATCTACACGAAACTCCCACAAACCGCGACCAGCTTCCACGCCTGCTTTCTTAAAGTGGCCTGCTTCTGCTTTAGTGATACGGTTTGCTTTACGGGTACCGGTAGTTACTTGAACCGCTTCGTAACCATCAACGTCAGTCGTTTTCAACTGAGCGATGCGATTCGGATCGGCTTCTACTACGGTCACGGGAATAGACACGCCGTCTTCAGTGAAGACACGAGTCATACCACGCTTTATACCTACAATTCCGATAGCCATGTTTTAACCTCAATTATATGGTTATCAACCCAAATTCAGTGAGTGTTCGCTCTAGTCTTAAGTAAGACTAATTTGAACATCAACACCCGCTGCTAAATCCAATTTCATCAATGCATCAACTGTTTTCTCAGTTGGCTCGATGATATCTACTAAACGCTTGTGCGTACGAATTTCGTACTGATCACGAGCATCTTTATTCACGTGAGGTGAAATCAAGATGGTGTAGCGCTCCTTACGAGTTGGTAAAGGAATAGGACCTTTAACCTGAGCACCAGTACGCTTAGCAGTGTTCACGATCTCTGAAGTCGATAAGTCAATCAACTTGTGATCGAATGCTTTCAATCTGATTCGAATACGTTGCTTTGCCATTGCAAAGAACTCCTAAATTACATTTAAAGAACATAAAAAACCGCTCCACCCTACTTCATTGAGGGGTGCGGTAGCCATTTATTAATCAGACTCAAATCGAGCCTGTTGTTAGCAAAATCAATAACTTATGAAGAAATCACTTTGCAAGAACAACCCTAATTGTGGCAATGACGCCTACAAAGGGACGCGAATAATACACGATCTAGCAACGGATAACAACTGTTGTTAGCAGATAATTACCGCTTATTCGCTCAGAAGACAAGCCTTGCCGATGACTTTTATCGGCGCTCAAGGGCCGGCATAGCTTACCGTCAATAGAATCCTTAATTTGAGAAGACTATTTGGCTAGCGGCAGGGAATTAAGGTAGGTAATCAGAAGGATCCGCAGAAAACAACACGGGAATGCTAATGATCGCCGAAGCGCCGGACTCCAAAGAAACGTTAACGTTCACTGGCTCGGTTGCGCCCGAGGTGACATTGCAGCTTGAAGGAGCGCTGGTATTACAAGTGACAGCACCGTTCAGTGTTAAGCCATTGGGCAAATCATCAACCACCAAGGCATCCTGAACATCGCCGGGGCCATCATTGAACACATTGATCACATAAATCCCGCTACTGCCGGGAGTATAACTGACTTGAGAGTCGTTCTTGATAACCCTGAGATCAACCGAATCGTCATCGTCAGCTATGGTGTAAACATTGCTGAGCTGATTCGTCCCATCACAATCCGCATCAGCAATCCGAACCCCACCCAAAGCATTAGCCAAGCCAAAACTAATGGTTTCGTCAGCCTCTAAATCAAAGGTATTCAATATGGTTAGATTGATTGGAATGGAAGTTGCGGCAGTGCCGTCATAGTCACCCGCAGGCACCACCACCGTTTCCACTAAGCTAAAGTCGGTTCCATCAGTGGCACTACCGCCAGTTACCACCACATCAACGCTGCCAGCACTGCTCAACTCACCATTTAGCCGAAGCCTTGGAATATCATCACCACTACCTTCCACACCACCGTTAGTTGCCGCTAGAAATTCGACCAGTGGCGGTAAGGGGATCACTAGATCATCGACTAGATTTCCGAGTGAGCTATTGGGCGATATGGATACCAGTGAAACATTCTTGTTACCACTGCCGACAATGGTGATGGAGCCTGAATATTGTTGAAAACTGGTGCCTGTGGTCACGTCCGTCGCCGTTTGGCTACCAAAGTCTAAACGCATGCGTTCATTGCCAGAGCGGCCACGGTGCCAAAAACTCCAGCTAAGGGTTTCACCGTCGGCTAAACAGAAGTTTTGCGACATGGTAGCGCGCGAGGTGGAGTTCAACTCGGTGATCTGGTCACCATCGGGCGCCGAAATCCCCAATAAACCCTCCCACAATTCGACACTACCGCCTGCAGCAGTGGTATCCCAGCCTGGTACGATAGTTTCATTAAATAACTGCCATTGAGCAGCTAAGGTGACTTCAGGCTCTTCAAAAGAGCCGTTGATGAGCTTTCTGGGCGCAGATTGCACCGAAAGTGCCAAAAGGCTGATTAGGCCCAGAGCAGAGCAAGTGATCGTGCGTAACATTGGTGAACTTCAAGCTTTACATTGCCCTACATGCTAACAAATATCACGCACAAATAGGATACTTTTTTTAAACGCTTTTTACCTACAACATAAAGTCCAAAGCATTGGCATCAAAAGCGCTCAAGTTCGGCAAAATAGTAGCCAACTGATTAGCATCCATACCATACCAATCTAAAATTGGTTTAGCGTACTGCTCTACTGAGCTGGTTGGAATTATCCGCCCGTCATCACGATAATCGTCGATACCACCGATCTCCAAGCTCGGCATGGTGCCATAGATATCGCCACCGCGCACTGAACCGCCCATCATCAACTGATGATTTCCCCAGGCATGATCGGTACCATCGCCATTGGAGGTCAGAGTTCGACCAAACTCTGAGCTAGTAAAGCTAGTCACTGAGTTCTCGACGCCTAACTCCACCGTTAGATCGTAGAAATACTTAAGTGCTTGGCTGATCTGCTGTAGCAATGCTGGTTGGTTTTGAAGTTGGTCGTCATGCGTATCAAAACCGCCCATAGCCACATAAAACACCTGACGAGTCATACCAAGTTGTTCGCGGATCGCGATCATACGACCAACCATGCGCAAGCTCTCCGCTAAACGATTTTGCTGCTCGGGTAAACTCGTTGTGAATTCCGGCAGATCATTGATTAAACTGCCTACTTGCTCCACCAGATCCATGGTTCTTTTTTGAGTACCCGAGAATTCTTGAGCAAAAGCATTACCGTAGTTTTGATGCAATAAACTTTGAAAAGCAGTACGTCTATTCTGGGTCCAATTCGCATCCGGACGAACATAGCTATAGTTATCAAAACCATTGCGATTAATGGAAATATCCAAGTTTTGTTGGCTAACTAACCATTTCGAGCGACCACCGATAGCCATTCCCGTTAACAATGGATTGGTGTTATCGGCTATCTTATAATCCATAAGACGACCGCCCCAACCCGACTGCTCTGTGTTAGGGTCGCCATAACGCCATTGATCCTGCTGGTCGTTATGCGAAAACAGTTGCCTTGGTCGCGGTGTATTCGGGTTCTCAAGCTGGGCTTTAGTAACAGGTTGAATCAAGTTACCCACATTAGCCATTACGCCTAGTCTGCCGTCTGAGAAAAGCTGCTGCACTTCACTCATCATAGGGTGTAGTCCATATTGAGCACCACCGGCTGTGATTGGGTTAATGGCCAGTAAGTCAGATTTAGCTACGGCTAAATTTTGCCGCGAAGCCGCGTATTCATCGTATTCAAAATCACTGCGCGGAATAACCATATTAAAACCATCATTACCACCCAAGAAAAAGATGTTCACGATTGCTTTGTAATCCGACGGCGGATTGGCAGCAGCTAAGCCCGCTTGGGGCCAATTGGCTAGTCCCGCCGTAGCCAAAGCACCAGCACCAAGCTTTAAAAAATCTCTGCGGTTTACTTTTTTAGATGTCATGTTTCTCAAACCCCTTATCGTTGAACCGCAAATTCTGGCGATGTAATAATTAAACCAATGGCATCAGCCGCTTTATCTTCATAATCTTCCTCACCAAAACTGTTTAGAAAATCAGTCAATGCTAGTTTGAGTTCATCACTCATTTGTTCGGCTAACAATAATAAATTTAAGTGATCGATCAAAGCATCTATATCATTGGCCAAATCTCGTTCTCGAGTAATATCTATAACAATATCATTCTCATCTGGATTAGCTCTAGCGAAATTATTCAAGCTAAGCGCTCGCCAATGCAAATGATTGGTCATTTTAGCCATAGTCCCTTCAGAGTGAATCTGCATTTCAGGAGCGACCCAGTCATTATCTTTAAATTGACCTTGCGGTGAATAAAATGGCGAAAAGAAATTAAAGACACTGGGTGATTGTAAAGGGCCCTGAGCAAAGTCGTTGTTTACCCAGCGAAAGTCATAAATACCATTGGTCGTTTTCGCATCAAAAGCGCGCCACAAAGCAGTCAAGCGCAAAATAGGCTCTTTTACTTTACCGAAAATTTTGTCACTAGAAGTGGTTCCGCTACGAGCCTCGTCATCCATTAAAATGGCTTTAACAACGGCTTTCATATCGCCCCGAACACCCGCTCCATTATTGTTAAAAATGGTAGCCACTCTCTGCACATAAGCATTAGAAGGATTGCTGGTAACCAATTTCTGAATCAATTGCTTAGAAATAAAAGGGCCAACGTTAGGATGATTGAAAATATTGTCCAGTGCTTGCTCTAAGTCCTGCTCTGGCGTTTGGCCGGCAGGGATCACAACTCCATTTAATACTTGCTTTTCGCCTTCCGCATGATAATCGGCAAAGGCCTTCATTGGACCAAGCAGATCTCGATTCTCATCCCACCATTTGAACCTTTCCGCATTGCTCCAGGTCCAGCCGGTAAATACGTGGGCAAAACCTTCAATAATGTCCTGATTGTAAGTAGGGATAGGATTGCCCTGACTACCGGTTTTAACCTCACCATCAAGCTCAAGCTCGACCAAGCCAATGGTGAAAAGCTGCATCAACTCTCTTGCATAGTTCTCATCCGGACGAATATTTTTTTCCAAGTCAGGCTTTTCATTACGCAGCATACTCAAGTATTCACCCATCACTGGATTTAGGGTGACTGACTCAATCAACTGACGATAGTTACCCAAACCTTCTGTCAGTAATACATCATAATAATTGGAAAGTGAGCGCACACCGTCTTGGCCTCCAGCACTAACTCCTGACTGTCCAATGACCAATATCTGGCTTAAGGCAAAAGCAACTCTTTGTTTTAACTGATCTTCAGCGGTTAAAGAGCGATCCCACCAAGCATTAATATGCTGGCTCCAGGTATTATCATCTTCAATCGTGACTTCGTTGTAATAGTCTAAATGCTTAGTCGCAGGCAGGCTCAGTTGCCAATCAATCCAATCCTCGATCCCCCTATCGACAACTTCATCGATATCTTGCATTCGGGTACCAAAAGTAGCTTGTTGTAGCAAACGAACCGCTTCAGCTTTGGTAACCGGAGGTGGAGGATTACCGCCGCCGGTAGGTGGCGGTGTAGTAGTGGTAGTTTCCGAATCGGAGCCACCACCACAAGCGTATAGCACTAGACTTGTAAGCAAAATGGCAAAGGGTTTTAATAGCTTTCTCATTGTCAATACTGGCTTATAGGAACAAAATAAAGCCCGATACTACCCTAAGGATTCACTTTGGACTGGGTTGGGTGTCACACTTTTTTACAAAAAGCAACTTTAGTCTTAAGTCGTAAAACCTAGTTCACACTCGCTTTACCCTTTCAATACACTAAAAATTCTGCGTAGCAGTGAGCAGCACCTTAATAGTCCAAAGAGTCGATAGCATATTGGACAGGGACGCTTATGGAAACCTCTCCGCCATCGGCTAAATCCACCAATAAACTCACCGCACTATCGCCAACAGCCCCGCCGCTTGCTGAGCCGCAGCCAGTAGTCACCACCCCCGCGCCAGCTGAGGTCACTGCAGAAGACCAAGCGCCAGATAAGGTCACTCCATCAGGCAAGGTATCATTAATTGAAACGCCTTCTACTCCGTGATCAGGTATACTCAAATCCAAGTTACTGATCCGAATAACATAGCTTCCTGTACCGCCTGGGGTATAACTAGCCGCAGCGTCATCCTTGGTTACTTGAATATCTGGGCGAATCGCACACAACTCTATTTCATCAAATCCCCAGTCCAACCCTCCTGACAATTCTCGGGTTTGGATCAGAGATATATCAGCAGTATTAGTACTGCCTGAAAACCAGTTCACACTAAAAGTTTCCCAAATACGCTGTGAAGCTGGCGTTAGTCCTATTCCTAAGGTAATACCGTTTATTTGCACATCGATCAAGGGAGGGTTTCGGCGGTTATTACTCGCCATCTTAAAGACCAAGCGATAGAGAGTGTTAGGTATAACCATTATCGGGCTGACTCCCGGGCTGCCCCAAGCTTCACCTTGAGTGGTAGCTGACGTGCTGGGCTCAACAGGATCATCATCCGTATTATGGAACAAGAATTTACCGCTACCGCTAGCATCACTTGGGATAGCATTTGACATGGCTATATGCTGGCCATTGGCTCCTCTATTGAGCGAATAATATAGTTTAGAGTCATATTGTGGCGCCAAGCCATCAAAGTTTTGTACATAAGCACAATCTGCGGTTGGGCCGCCCGGATCGACATCATCCGAAGCATCTCTAAAGTTCACATCTTGGGTTAATGGCGTGGCACCATCACCGTTATCATTAGCCACATCATTATCCAGGTCTCCCCAAGTGCTGGTAAAATTATTCGGATTCATGCCATCAATGACATTACGGCGCACACCAAGGTTTGTTCCACCATCTACTGAATCAAAGTCGTCCAACAAACCATCGCCATCGGCATCACTATTGACCGAACTGTCGGGCTCAAAGATGCCATTTTCCGACATATCAGCAATACCATCATTATCCGCATCGCTGTCTTTATAATCTGGCGTCATATCCGAGTCAGTATCAACTGGGGTGATACCGCTCGATTCATAGGCATCGTCTAAACCATTATTGTTAGCATCGCTGTTACTAGGAGCAATATAACTCGCAGTTGTTTGCGCCTCAATATTGTCTGGAATGCCATCATTATCAGCATCAATATCAAGCTCATCACTTAGCCCATCGCTATCGGTATCCGTACTGCAATCCTGCGAATCCAGCTGCAGATTAACGGTCTGAGTACCGCTACCATCGTTATAATCGAAACTACTAATCACTTCTGGGCCCACAATGGTGACTTCTGACTGCGCAGGTAAAAACTCAGTTCCACCATCAAACACAACGCCTTGCGCGTTTCCAGCCTGGATCCCGCTTAGGCGAATGGTGATGTCGCCGCTTAGGGTGGGAGTATACCTAAAGACGTGTACCAACCAATCCTCTGAGGTTGCGGCTATTGATGCTGGACTAATGATCCTATCGTTATGAATAAGGACATTACTGCTGTTATAAATTCGTAAAGTAACCCCCATATTTGTTGAACCTGGGTAGAAGCCATCGCTGGTATAAGCTATCGGTAGCGCATACTCCTGCCCCGCAGTTACGGTTACTCTTTGCCGTACGCCTTCCGTTAAAGTGCCCCCGAAGAGGCCCATACCGCGCGACCGCCAAAAGGCGAAGGTTCGCCAATATTCTCCATATTACGAACGCCAGTACCCGCTAGCCCTGGAATATCCACATCCACCGTATAATCAGGTTGACCATTACCACCTTGGAATTTATGCCATTGATTAAAACCCACAGTAATACGAGGAGGAATTTGAGCAAGGCCGGTAGCCCACTGCGCATCAACAGTATCTTCAAAGGAAGGATTATTTAACGGAAACAAAGGCGCCCCTAAATCCACCGGACTACTGATGATATTGGTCGACACCGTAAAGCCATCTGCGGTCAAAGCCGCCACATAAGCCGCCCAAGTAGCGTAAGTGCTACCCTCATAAGTAAAATTAGTACCATCAGTAATAACCGTAGCATCAACGGTTTGGGTCATGGAATTAACAAATGCTGAGCACTCAACGGTATCTAAAATGCCATCATTATCATCATCGATATCCACCAAATCATCGAAACCGTCACCATCAGTATCGACGGCATATAATGGCAAGGAAATGCTAGTGGCAAAGACAAAACCGATAAAGATGTTGCGTGTAAAATACGCACTTGTTGACAGCTTTTTCGACAAAAAGCTGCTTGTCTTAAAGTTTTTCACACTACTACCCCATTAATCTAGTATTTATAAACACAAAACCACAGTCCTTTGTTTAAAAATTTTTAGAATAATGGGAATATTAGTCTTAAATAGCCCCTCCGTTTCATAACACGCCTTCCGGGGCCGCCCTTATCAGTAGACCAATCTACTACCAGCAAAGAGGAATTGCAAGAAAATGTGATCTGTGCCTCAGAAAAAAATTACTAAAAATGGTAACAGGCTTGATTTGCCGAGCAACTATTTAATCGCATTTGAAATTAATACTAGCGGCTAACGCCGTTGAAAGAGATATCTGACCAGACAAGGCTTATTAAGAAGATAGACCTGTTAACAAACGCCGCCACATAAAGGTTTCGATCAAAGTTGTAATGTAGCTCATGAATTTATTTTTAGTATTGAGCTGGATCGTTTGAGTACTGGATAGGCACGGTAATGGTAATTACGCCGCCCTCGGCTAAATCCACCGATAAATTCACCGCACTACCACCCACAGCGCCGCCACTTGATGTACCGCAGGCAGTGGTCACCGCACCTGCACCCGCTGTCGTTACCGAACATGACCAGGCTCCAGATAAAGTCAGACCTGCCGGCAGGCTATCGTTGATTTGAACACTCTCTACACCTTGATCCGGCGGCGTTGCATCGGTATTGCTGATTTGGATGGTGTAGCTTCCTGTGCCACCAGGCGTATAGTTGGCTGCCGTATCATCTTTAGTCACCTCAATATCGGGGCGAATGGGACATAACCATATCTCATCAAATCCCCAGTCAATGCCTCCGCCATTCGTTCGAGTTTGTATTAAAGATATATCTGCTGTCGTGGTGGCACTTCCAGATAACCAGTTAACGTTGAAGGTTTCCCACTCGGTTAGTAAATCGTTTATATCAAGATAAGGGGCGCTATTGGTAATACCCGTTGCTAAAGTTGTGCCGTTGATCTGGGCAGTTATCAACTGTGGTCTAAAACCATTAAAATTCGACATCTTAAAAGACAAACGGTATAGGGTATTGGGGGTAACAGTGATGGGAGCAGCGCCTGGACTACCCCAAGCCTCGCCTACTGAATTTCCCCCATCGGTATTATTAAACAAGAATTTACCGCTACCACTAGCATCAGTTTCGATG